>DASWUY010000223.1:0-1549 GCA_036401435.1 Acidobacteriaceae bacterium
GGTTACAGGGCGCTGAAGTCCGGCCTTGCCGAATTCGGAGCGATCGATGACGCGCATTGCCTCGCGTTGCAGCACACGATAGCGAATGCCGTTGGAGTGGACACTTCTGAAGCCGTCCGGGCCGCGTGCGATCAGCTCACTCCGGGCAGCTGCGGAGGTGCCGAGCAACTTCCCGCCATGATCGTAGACTGCAAAGGCGTCCTCCTGCGGCAGGCGCAGCTCTTCGGGATCCACCTGAACGGTCGAGTCGGCGTCTTCCGCGTCCTGGATGGCGCCGAGCAAGGAATCGGAACGGCCCTGCAGGCGCACATCGAAGGTTCGCAGGTGGGTGTGTACTTCGTCGACGATGGCAGTGGCGGCAAGCAGCAGGGCGCACAGGACCTGCGCAAGGAGGACGATGCCTACGATCTGGCGAGTGAGAGAACGGACCTTCATTGATCGCTCGTCTGGATTGCCAGCCGATAGCCGCGGCCGCGCAGGGTTTCCACCACGTCGTAGTCGCTGCCGGTGCGGAGCTTCTTACGCAGGTTGGAGACGTGAGCTTCTATGACGTTGGAATGGTGTTGCCAGGTGAAGTCGTAGAGGTGTTCGAGCAGCTCGCGCTTGGAGACGATGGCGCGGGGACGGAACATCAGGTACTCGAGAATGCGGTACTCGGTGGGAGAGAGATCAACCTTTTCGCTTCCCTGCCGCACGGTCTGCTCAGTGGTATGCACGACGAGGTTGGCAAATTGCAAGACGGGCTGCGCGGTTCCGTGGCTGCGGCGAATGAGAGCGCGCGAGCGGGCAATAAGCTCGCCAAGATCGAAGGGCTTGGTCATGTAGTCGTCGGCGCCGGCATTGAGCAGATCGATGATCTTGCCGGTGCCGGCCATGGCGGTGAGGACAAGGACGGGCATTGCCTTGCGGCGTGCTCGCAGATAGCGCAGAACCTCTTCCCCGCTGAGTTTTGGGATCATGAGGTCGAGCACGAGGAGATCGTAGTCGGTGGTGTCGCAGAGGTGAAGGGCATCCTGGCCGTCAGCGGCTACGTCGACGGCGTAACCAGGACCCTCGCGCAGGCCGCTTGCGATGTTTTCGGCCAGCCGGATTTCGTCTTCTACCAGGAGGATTCGCATCACACTCCGACTCTAACGCTTCTGGTGCGCAGGAATATGCCCGCGGGGCAGGCAAGGCCCGGATCAACGGGTTCTGCAGCCCGACTCCATGTCCTGGGGGCTTCCCTGCGCCCACTGCACCGGCTGACGAAGTTGCCTCTCAGGGCCGATGGGCATCGCCCGCGCCTCGCCGGGGTGCAGGATGAGCCCCTGTGGTTTGGTGGCGGTGGACAGAATCGAACTGTCGACCTACGGGTTATGAGTCCGTCGCTCTAACCATCTGAGCTACACCGCCTGGGTGTGGAGGGAGGAAAGGCCGCAGGAGCGCCTTTTGCGCACAGGGCCATCAACATCGATGATACGAGCCGCGCTCCACCCAGGTCAAACTCGCTAGAGGGAATTGCCTGTGGGTGTGAGCTATGGCTTCGCAGTTATGGCGTCTTTCTGTTAGA
>DASWUY010000224.1:0-6689 GCA_036401435.1 Acidobacteriaceae bacterium
ACATCAAGCGCGTCCTCGCCTACTCCACCGTCTCCCAGCTCGGCTACATGTTCCTCGCCTGCGGCGTCGCCGCCTACTCCTCCGGCATCTTCCACGTGGTCACCCATGCCTTCTTCAAGGCGCTGCTCTTCCTCGCCGCAGGCTCGGTCATCCACGCCCTCTCCGGCGAGCAGGACATGCGCCGCATGGGCGGCCTCAAACCAAAAATCCCCATCACCTTCTGGACCATGACTGCGGGCGTCTTTGCCATCTCCGGCTTCCCCGGCTTCTCCGGCTTTGTCTCGAAGGACGACATCCTCTACCAGACCTTCATCTCGCCCATGCCGGGTGCCAAGATCCTGTGGTTCATCGGTCTCGCCACCGCCGGCCTCACGGCCTTCTACATGTTCCGGCTCTGGTTCCTCACCTTCTTCGGAGACAGCCGCGCCCTCGCCCCCCACCCCCATACCCCTGAACCCACGCACCACGCCGAAGCCTCGAAAGGCCTGGCCGAGACCGCCGCCACTCACACCCCGAGCCATTCTGCGAGCCACGCTGGCAGCCACGCCGATCCGCACGAGAGCCCCTGGGTCATGCTCGGGCCGCTCGTCATCCTCGCCCTGCTGGCCGTCTTCGGCGGCGCGCTCGGCTGGCCCGCCGCCCTCGGCGGCTCCAACCACTTCGGCCACTTCCTGCTGCCGGTCACGCACGTGGTTGAGGCCGCAGACACGCCTGAGAATCGCGGCCTTGAGCTGGGCCTGGCGCTGGTCTCGGTCCTCACCGCCTTTGCCGGCATCGGCGTGGCCACGCTCTTCTACTACCTCCGCCCGGCTCTGCCGGCGCAGCTTGCCACCCGCTTCCGCCCCGTCTACTCGCGCTTGCTCGACAAGTACCGCGTTGACGAGCTGTACGGCGCCCTGATCGTCGCCCCGCTCACGCTCTTCTCCCGCTACATCCTCATGGGTCTGGTCGAGAGCGGCATCATCTCGGGCACCGCTGCCGGGCTCGGCTTCGCCACCCAGGGACTCGGCTCGGTGGCCCGCCGCATGCAGTCCGGCAACATCCGCACCTATGCCGGCTGGCTCATCTTTGGCGCCGGCGGCCTGCTGCTGCTCGCCTTCTTCGGCTTTGGCACCCACGCGGGGCTGCGCTGATGCCCACACGCCTACTCAAGGGAACCAACCGGTGCTGAACACTACGATCCTGTCCCACATCGTCTTCTTCCCTACGGTCGGCGCACTCATCCTGGCGCTGCTGCCTCGTCGCGGCAAGATCATCCAGTGGTTCGCTCTCGCCATTGCGCTTGCCACCTTCCTGCTCACGCTGCACCTGCCCGCCCACTACGACTACGCGCGCGCCGGCTTCCAGTTCGACGAGAACCATGCCTGGATCGCCTCGCCGAAGATTCGGTACCACCTCGGCGTCGACGGCCTCTCCTTGTGGCTGGTCGTGCTTACCGGCTTCCTCGCACCCATCGGTGTGCTAGCCAGCTGGTCCGCCATCGACGCGCGCGCCAAGGAGTTCTACTTCTTCTTCCTCCTCCAGCAGACCGCCATGCTGGGCGTCTTCGTCTCTCTCGACATGTTCCTCTACTACGGCTTCTGGGAGCTGGCGCTGGTGCCCATGGCCATCACCATCGCCATGTTCGGCCGCACCCGCGGCACCCAGGCGGCCATCAAGTTCTTCCTCTACACCTTCCTCCCGTCCACCCTCTTCCTCGTCGCCATCCTCTACCTCTACGGCAGGACGGGCACCTTTGACTTTGCCGAGCTGCAGGCCGCCCTCGCCTCCGGCCACCTGGGCCTCGCCGCGCACACGCTCTCCTGGCTGGCGCTCGCCTTCCTGGTCGCCTTCGCCGTCAAGGTCCCCGTCTTCCCCCTGCACGGCTGGCTGGGCGACGTCTTCTCTGAGGCGCCGACGGCCATGGCCATGGTCATCGCCGGCAAGCTCGGCCTCTACTCCATCGTCCGCTTCAACCTCGGCCTCTTCCCCGCCCAGTCCCGCGCCTTCGCTCCCTGGATGATCGCGCTGTCGGTGATCGGCATCCTCTACGGGGCGCTCGGCGCACTCGTACAGCGCGACCTCAAGCGCCTGCTCGCGTTCGCCACTGTCTCCGCGCTCTCCTTCTGCACCCTGGGCATCTTCACCTTTACGCTCGCTGGGCTCGACGGCGCCGTCTACCAGACCATCAACGAGGGCCTGATCGGCGGCGCGCTCCTCATGCTCGCCGGCATCCTCTATGAGCGCTATGGCACCTATGAGCTCTCGGCCTACGGCGGCCTGGCGGCCAAGCTGCCCGTCATGGTCACGCTCTTCCTCATCTCCACCCTGGCACTGATCGGCCTGCCCATCCTCAACGGCTTCGTCGGCGAGTTCCTGGTCCTCTCCTCCACCTTCCGCACCCACCCGGGCTGGGGCGCGCTCGCCACCATCGGCGTCATCCTCAGCGCCGCCTACATGCTCTCCATGATCCAGAAGATCTTCTACGGCCGCCAGTCCGCCCTGGTCTCGAACCGCTCTGTCAACGATGTGATCTCGCGTGAGTACTTCGCGCTCTGGCCCATGGCCATCCTCATGCTCGTCATGGGCGTCGCCTCCCCCTACTGGATCAAGGCCATTGAAGGCGGCGTGCGCGGCCTGGCCGATCACTCCGCCCCGCTCTCCCAAGTCCCTGCGCAGCAAGCCCCTCCGCCCACACCGCCTCTGAACGGAGCAGCCCAATGAACAACCAGCTGCTTCGCCTCCTGCCGGAGGTGATCCTCACCCTCACCGGCGTGCTCATCATGCTCATTGAGCCGGTCATGCCCAAGGCTGTCAGCCGCACCTCCATGGGCTGGCTCGCCGTCCTCGGCTCGCTCGGCGCGCTCGCTGCCTCGCTCGGTCAATTCCACCTTGCCCCCGGCACCGCTTACTACGGCCTTATCCAGACCGACGCCTTCAGCGCCTTCTTCCACGTGCTCATCGCCGCCATCGTGCTGGTCTCGCTCCTGGTCACGCTGGACGTGGTCCGTGCCGGCACCGAAAACCTCGGGGAGCTCTTCGCGCTTACCCTCTTCGGCGCCGTCGGCTCCATGCTCATGACCAGCGCGCAGGAGCTGCTCCTGGTCTTCATCGGCCTTGAGATCTCCTCCATCGCCAGCTACATCCTGGTCGGCTTCCGCAAGCACACCGGCAAGGGTCCGGAGTCGGCGCTCAAGTACTTCCTGCTCGGCTCTTTCGCCACCGCCTTCCTGCTCTACGGCATCGCGCTCGTCTTCGGCGCCACCGGCACCACGCAGATCGTCGCCATCGCGCACGCCCTCGACGCCAACGCCCCGCACCCCGTCGCCGCCCCCATGCTCGCTACCCTCGGCCTCGGCATGATCCTGATCGGGCTGGGCTTCAAGGTCTCTGCCGCACCCTTCCATGTCTGGACACCGGACGCCTACGAGGCCGCGCCCTCGCCCGTTGTCGGCATGATCTCGACGGCGCCCAAGGCCGCTGCCTTTGCCGTGCTGCTCCGCATCCTCTTCGTCGGCTTCCCCGCCTTGCACGCGCACTGGATCCCTCTGGTCTGGATCATGGCCGCACTCTCGATGACCCTCGGCAACCTGGCCGCGCTGCGTCAGCAGAACGTCAAGCGCATGCTGGCCTACTCCTCGATCGCGCATGCCGGCTACCTGCTGGTGGCCTTCACCGCGCTCTCCTCCGATGGCATCGCCGCGGCCAGCTTCTACGCCGTCACCTACGCCGCGATGAACGTGGGCATCTTCGCCATCCTCTCGCACGCCGGCCAGTACGACGACAAGCTCACCCTGGTCTCGGACTACCGCGGCCTTGGCTACCGCTCGCCCCTGCTCGGCGGCGCGATGGCCTTCTTCCTCATCTCGCTCATTGGCATCCCCTTTACCGGCGGCTTCTTCGGCAAGTTCTATGTCTTTCAGGCAGCCATCCGTTCGGGCATGCTGTGGCTCGCCATCCTCGGTCTACTGAACAGCGGCATCGCCCTCTTCTACTACCTGCGTTTGCTTGCCGCGGTCTACGCCAAGCCGCAGGAAAACACGCCCATGCAGTCCATGCCGCGCGTGCAGCTGTCGCTGCTCGTGGCCATCGTGCTCACCGTCTCCGCCACGCTAATCCTTGGTATCGTTCCCAGCCAGGTGCTGGGTGCAGCGCGGGCCGCCGCGGTCACGCTCCAGTATGAAGTGCAGCAGCCTGCCCCCACGCCTGGCGTCGCCCTCTCACGCTAGCCTCACCTTTCACGGCGATCCTGCGAAAGCCCGCCGCCCCTAAACAGCAAAGCCCCCGCGCCAGCGGGAGCTTTGTTCCTTACTACAGTCGCACCGCAGCGTTGCGGCCTTACTTGTTGACGACCGCGAAGATGATCAGCAGCGTGAAGAGGGCGAGCGACTCAATGAACGCCAAGCCCAGCAGCAGCAGCAGCTGGATCCCGGCGCGTGCCCCGGGGTTGCGCGCCAACGCTTCGGTCGCGGAGGCGGTTGCCTTGCCCTGCCCCAGGCCGCACAGCCCGGACGCGATCGCCATCCCAATGCCTGCGCCGATCGGCACCAGGCTCATCGCTCCACCGTTGCCACCATTGCCGCCGCCTGCCTGCGCGAAGGCCGGCGTGGCCAGTAGCAGCACGGACACTGTCATGAACACATACTGGAACTGCTTCATCGTTCTCTCTCCTGCGCTTCCATAAGATGTCGCTCTCAGTGGGTGGTTGAGGCTCACCGAACTGGCCCCCTCACGCTGAAGAGCATTCCCCTTGCGCCGGAGAGGAACCGCGAAGCCTCCGGCAGGAATCCTTTTGGTACCTGCACTGCAAGCGCTAGTGTTCAATCACCGTGGCCTGCGACAGGTAGATCATCGCCAGCAGCATGAACACGTAGGACTGGATCAACGCCACGCCAAAGTGCAGCGCCAGAAACACGATCGGGATCCCGATCGGGATGAGCGAAAAGAACACCAGCGTCAGCAGGTCCGACGCAAACATGTTCGCATAGAGTCGGATGGTCAGCGACATGATCCGGGTCAGGTGCGAGATGATCTCGATCGGAAACAGCAGCGGCACCAGCCACCACACCGGCCCCAGGAACTGCTTGATGTAGCTGCCGCCCAGCGCCTTGATGCCGATGTAGTGGTAATACACAAAGGTCAGCAGCGCGATGCCGAGTGGGACCACCGGGCTGGCCGTCGGCGTGTCGATGCCCGGGAAGAGCCCCATCAGGTTACAGCTCAACACGAACAAAAGGATGATCGTTAGAAAGGCCTGGTGGCGGTGATAGTCATGGCCGATCACAGCGTCGCCCTGCTCGGCGACAAAGTGCTCCACCATCTCGGCCAGCAGCTGCGCGCGGCCCGGCTTCTCCACGCTGAGCGTCGCGCGCACAATGGCGAAGAACGCGATCAGCCCGGTCATCACAACCAGTTCAAGCGTCAGCGCGTTGCTGATGGGGTGAGTCGGATAGACAGGGTGCACACCGACCGCGGCCAGCAGCGCATCGACAGGCGCCGCGAAGAGGCGGTTCAGCAGCCGGTTCAGTGCGTCGAGTAGAAAGAGCATTCGTTAGCTTGCCTGTCTCACGTGAATTCTGATGTGGATTCCCGATCGGGAGTTGATCGGCTGAGAGCGGTTTCGCCCGGCAATCGCGCTAGCCCCGCAGCAGTCTCACCGCTTCCACCGCCAGCGCAAATGCCGCCAGTCCCAGGCCGCCCACCATCGCGTACACCGAGCCGTGGAAACACCTTAGGCTACCATAGACGACCAGCCCGGCAACCACCAGGCGCAGGAAAAAGCCTGCGACCACGCGCCCTGTCTGGGCGGATGGCTCTGCGCCATCGAGCTTCGCGTTGATGACCGCGATCAGCTTCTGCCACTCCCACAGGCCGCTCGCCGAGACCAGCGCCCCGGCCAGCAGCAGCATCGCTGTCCGCCATCCAAGAGTCAGCAGCAGCGCCACAAAGGCGATCGCGGTCAGGATCGCGACCAGCCGCATGGCGCGCACCATGGCTGCCTTCAGATCGGCATCGGTAAAGTTCAGAAAGGGATTGCTGGTCGCGCTCACTGGCTCCCATCCCCGGGAACGTTGGTCGAGGCGACCAGCCGGAAGATCTGCACGAAGCCCGCCACCACGCCCAGCAGGATGCCCACGATGTAGAGCCAGTGCGTGTGCAGCCACTTGTCCAAGCCCGCGCCCAGCAGCCAGCCGACCAGCACGCCGGCCGGCAGGATGAAGGCAATCTGCGTCATCTTCTCCGCGCGAATCAGCGTCTGGATGCCGCCCCGGTCAGGCTTGCCCGCAGAGCTCTCGCGCGGATCAGGATTGTTGTACGCCATGGTCGTCTGCCGTCGCGCTACTGCCCAAAGTACTGCACATGCACATAGGTGCCGAGGCGCGGGTTGTAGGCCAGGTACCAGCCCGGGTCGGAGGGGTCGTCGTAGAGCACCAGGTCGTCGGCGTTCCAGTCCCAGCCGTTCACATAGCCCAGGTCGTAGGGTGCCACGCCGAAGTAGAACCCGCCAAAGAAGAAGCGCCCCGGGCCGCCGCCGTGCAGGCGATACACGTAGCTGGGGCCGAAGTGGCCGGGATAGCGGCCATGCTCCCAGGGATGGTCCATGTGGTAGTGCGCATCGCCGCCGCTGTGGCCGATCCACCGGCCATCGTCATGCACATGCGGCGCGTCCGGGTGGCCCTGCATGTCGTTGAAGTGGCCGCCCTCCATCG
>DASWUY010000225.1:0-4532 GCA_036401435.1 Acidobacteriaceae bacterium
GGCGCTGCTCTCGGCGCTGGTGCATGGATTGAGGCGGTGGGACGTGGGTGCTTCGCGGCAGCCGGACCACTTCGTGGCCAACTCGAGCGCAGTGGCGGCGCGGATTTTGCGTGCGTATGGGCGGCATGCGGAGATCATTCATCCGCCGATTGATATAGACCGGTTCAGGCCGGGCGGGGAGACGGGGGACTACTACCTGGTGCTGGCGCGGCTGGTGTCGTACAAGCGCATTGACCTGGCGGTGGAGGCCTGCAAGCGGCTGGGCAGGAAGCTGTTGATCATCGGCGATGGATCGGACCGGGAGCGGCTGGAGGAGATGGCGGGGCCGACGATCCACTTCCTGGGGCGGGTGGGCGATGCGGAAGTGGAAGGGTATGCGGCGAGATGCCGCGCGCTGATCTTTCCCGGGGAAGAGGATTTTGGCATGGCGCCGGTGGAGGTAGCGGCGGCGGGGCGGCCGACGATTGCGTTTCGCGGGGGCGGTGCGGTCGAGACCATTGTGGATGGGACGACGGGGGTCTTCTTTGACCGGCAGGAGCCGGAGGACGTGGTGGCGGCGATCGAGCGATTTGAAGAGAAGACCTGGTCTTCCGAGGCGATCCGCAGCCATGCGGAGGGCTTTGGAGTGGACGCGTTTCAGACGCGCTTTCGGGCGTTCCTGGAGCGTGTGGGCGCGCCGGTGAGCGATGCCCGGGCCTTTCCGATGGCCGATGCCGGTGCCGCGGCAGGCACGAAGGCCAAGGCGCCGGCGGTGGCGTAGGGTCGCGTGTTGCGGTTGCCGGCTGACGCACGGATGTGCCGGCACGGACGTAATGGCGGCTGGCCTTCTATTGTGGGGTCCCTTGAAATACTGGCAGTGTGCTTCCCTGTGCCGGGCTGGTCGCTGCCAGGCCTGTTCCAGATTCCCTTGTCTGCAGACTGAGTCACATACGCACAGAGCCCGGATGGACTGTACCGAGGGCGGGCGACCGCTGCGCCGGGCCGTGCGGCGTGGTGGGAGCGCACCCGGAGCAGAGACGCTCGCCTGGGGCGATGGAATGACACGAGAGTTCCCTGCTGCAGGCGGCCTCGATGCGGCCCATGATATCGATACCAGGCTGCCTGGCCTGATGGTTGGACGATGCACGACTCACATAACGTTCTCAACTACGGGAGATTTATGAACGCGCTGCGTTGCTTTTGGCTGACCAGTCTTGTTGCTGCACTTATGATGTCGACGCCCGCGTGCCTGCGAGCACAGGGGAGTCCGCCGGCTGCTACCTTCAACGCGCAACTGCCGAACACGGTGCTGGCGGGGCCTGCGAGCGGTTCGGCCTCGAGCTCTCCGGTGGCGCGATCCATTGTGACGGCGGATCTGCCGGCGTTTCTGAATGGCCTGGACGCGGCTGTGCCCGTTTCGGGTCCGGTGAATGTGCTGCAGTATGCCTGCGGCATCCCGATTGGAGATGGGAACGTGCACACGGTGGGCAATGCGCCGGCGGGTTCGTGTTTTGCGGGGAAGACGACGCTGGCGGGGCTGGCGAGCATTGCGATCAACGGGCAGACGCCTTTCTGGTTCTTGACAGACGGGGGGGCGCAGACGGGCCCGGCGTGCACGGCGGGATCGAGTGTGAACTGCTTTACCGCAGCCGGGGGCGCCTACCAGCTGACCGATGCGCAGGCGCCGGCGCTGGACATAGCGTGGCTTAGCCTGGAGGCTGCGCTGCTTACGGGCAAGGCCTATCTTCCCAGCGGGACCTACATTGTGGGCCACTCGCTGGCGTTGCCGCTGATGATCCCGATGAACATGGAGGGCACGGGCTACCCGAGCCGGCCGCTGCGGGTGCAGGGGGATGGCGAGTCGAACTCGATTGTGGAGGCGGGCTCGGATTTTGGGGCGGGCTCGGCACTGCTCTCCTGCGGGGACCCGAGCGGAAGCGCGGCGAATAGCCTGGGCAGATACAACGGGAACAGCGGCCAGTGCTCGGGTGACGTGCAGGATATCGGGCTGTGGTCGGGCAATGCTTCGGTGTACTTCGCGAAGGGGACGGTGCCGATCCAGATGGACGGGTTTCTGTGGGGGGCGCGGTTGCGGACCAAGGATGTGATCGCGGCGGGGTTCAATCATGACTGGAACCTTGTTGGGGATCACACGCTGTTTATCCGGCCGATAGCCACGGGAGGCGCGTACGGGTTTTACTATGGGCCGCCGAACGCGGTGCTGGTGGGGGATCTGCAGTTCATGAGTGCAGGGATCTCGGGGGCTTCGATCGCAGGCGTGCTGTTTGACGGGGCAGCGTCTGACAGCGGGACATGGGCGGGGGAGACGTACATTGGCGGGGCGCCGTATGCCTTCCTGGGGGCGAGCAATGGCTGCTCGGCCATGTTAGCCGGGTCAACCTTTCAGCACCTGATGACGGAGTATATCGGCAACGCATTTATCAGCGATGACCATAACTACTCGGCCGGCACGTATAACGACCAGAGTAAGTGCAGATCGGTGCAGAAGACAACGATAGGTTACTGGTTCGGGAGTTTTTATAACGCGAACTTTCTGGGTGGGGGAAGGGCGCGCCGGGCATCGATCGATGTGAACCAGCTGGGTCTGACGGTGGGCGCGATCGAGACCGATGGCGGCTCATTGACGCCGAACGCGATTGCGGCACCTTCGGGCGCGGCCCCGGTGGCGGTCTTCAACGTGAATGGGGCAGGAGATTATTTCGGCGGGGTGTCGCTGTCGGGGAACATCAATGGGCTGATCAGCCTGAGCGGTGCGCTGCCGTTGTTCAACCGGGTGGCAGGCATTGGCGCGGTGGAGCTGCATCAGCGGGGCGGGTGGTCGGGTGGGATGACGCCTCTCTATGCGAGCGGCAATGTGACGACGACCACGGCCGGTGATTGCCTGGAAGGGGAGCAGTACGGGGCGGTGTATTGCGGCACGAACTATGACGGCTCATCGCCGGCGTTGGTGGGGGTGGTGATGCAGGGAGGGCTGCCGATCGGGGGGGCGCCGGTGCCGTATGCATCCTCTGGCGTGGTGCCGACCAACCTGCTGTGGAACAGTGGAAGCTGGGGTCCGGAGAAGCGGGCGGCGGGGATACGCGGGCTGGCGCTTACGGGCGGGAGCGGGTACACGAACGGGACCTATGCGCTGCAGTTCAGCAGTGGATGCTGGAGCGCGCCGGTGGGCACGGTAACGGTGTCTGGCGGAGCGCTGAGCTCGTACACGCTGACCGCCACGGGGACCTGCAGTGCGCTGCCGACGGTGAACTTGCCGGTGGCGGCGGGGCCGGGGCGGGGTGGCGCGATTACTGCGTTGTGGCCTTCGGGCGCGTTCGCGACCTCGACCGGGTACACGGATCTGCCGCGCATTGGAAACAATGTGGGCAGTGGAAGCGGGAGCAATGCGAACGGGACCCTGGTGCAGAACGTGCTGCTGCAGGGGCTGGACTAGGCGGGGGACCTACGAGGTGGGCGTGCCGCCCTGCCTAGGGCGGCACGCGGCTGTTTCGGTCAACGCTGATGGACGGCAGGGGTGTGCTGCTGCGGGGGTTGAAGGGCTGCAAGTCAGCTGTTGCGCGGATGCACCCCGCGTGCTACCGTGCTCGGCGGCATTCGGAACAGCTCGCATTCCGGGCCCTATCTTCCCTCCCTTAGGGACACGGGAACAATCCATGGCACCGACCAAGACGACCGATCCGACCAAGCCAAAGAAGCCGGCCGCTGACCCAACCGACGCGGATAGCAGCGAGGATGTAAAGCCCAAGCCGGCAGCCAAACCAAAACCCGGAGCAACGCCGGTGGTGGCGAAGAAGCAGACGCCGCTCGAGGTGCTCACGGCATTCCTGGCCGAGCATGCGATCGAGGACAAGGCAGCGCTCGATGCGTTTGCGAAGTGCAAGATCTCGAGTCTCGCCGACCTGCTCGACGCAAGGGCAGACGATGCGATGCGTAAGGAACTCGAAGAGGCGCTGGGGAGCTCGGGCAGCAAGTTCGGGCTGCAGCGCTTCCGCGACCTGCAGACTGCGTCGATCAAGAACGCACAGTTCTTTGCGATGCATCCGGAGGGGAAGGCGACCTCGAAGGCGGTGGTGGATTTTCTGGCCGGGAAGGAGGTCCTTGCGGATAGCAAGCATCGGGACAAACTCCTGGGGATCCTGCTGGAAGAGGAGGTGGGGTCGCTGGCGGCGCTGCAAAAGGTGAAAGCAGGCGGTGCCGTCAAGGCAGCCAGGCTCACCGCAGCGATAGCGGCGATGGACGCGGAGAGCGGCCGCAAGTTCGACGCCATCACTGCGGCCGACGTGGCTCGGGGCGCAGCGACTGCGCCGGCGAAGGTGGATGAGGAGCTGCAGGCATTTCTGAAGGACAAGGCCAAGCTTCCCTCGGGCTCAGAGGAGGTGCTGGCCGAGTTTGGCGTGACGTCTCTCGAACAGTTGAAAGCGATCAAGGAAGATCCGGACCAGGCAGAGGAGTTGGCCAAGAAGCTCGAGGATTCGGGGATCCGCAAGGCGAAGGAGAGTTTCGACAAGATCAAGCCGGAAGAGATCGATGAG
>DASWUY010000226.1:0-15073 GCA_036401435.1 Acidobacteriaceae bacterium
AACCAGCTCTACAAGCACTCGCAGCTGCAGGAAAGCTTCTCCATGATCTTCCTCGCCGTGGTCAACGGCCAGCCGCGTGAGCTACCGCTGCCGGACGCGATCCGCCACTTCATCGACCACCGCGTGGACGTCGTGCGACGCCGCACCGCCTTCCTGCTGCGTAAGGCCCGGGACCGCGAACACATCCTGATCGGGTATCAGATCGCCCTCGATCACCTGGATAACGTGATCCGCATCATCCGCAGTTCGTCCTCACGCGCCGATGCCCGCGAGAACCTCTTCCAGTTCTTCTCCGGGCGCACAGTGGCCGTTCGCGGCAACACCTTCGAAGGCGTGACGCTCGACCCGGCCAGGTACCTTAGCGACGGCGTCACCCTTGTGCCCGCCACCCTGATCCTCAGCTATCGCCAGATCGATGCCATCCTCGAGCTGCAACTATACCGCCTCACCCAGATCTCCATTGATGAGCTGCTGCGCGAATTGCGCGAGGTTCGTGCCAACATCGCCGAGTACGAGTCCATCCTCGCTTCTGAGCCCAAGCTGCGCGCCGTCATCATCCACGAACTGGAAACCATTCGCGACCAGTACGGCGATCCACGCCGCACCCACATCCTCGATGAGACCGCAGAGCTGCAGCTGGAAGATCTCATCGCCGATGAGCAGGTGGCGGTGACCGTCTCGCACTCGCAGTACCTCAAGCGCACCCCCATCTCCATCTATCGCCAGCAGAAGCGTGGTGGCACCGGCAGGCTGGGGATGAAGACCCGCGAAGAGGACTTCGTCCAGCAGTTGATCATCGACTCCACGCACGCCTACCTGCTCTGCTTTACCAACTCCGGGCGCGTCTACTGGCTCAAAGTCTACGAGGTGCCGGACGTAGGCGCGGCAGGCAAGGGCAAGTCCATGGCCAGCCTGCTGAACCTGCAGCCAGGCGAGCAGGTGCGCAATATCCTGCCCGTGCGCAACCTTGAGGAAGAGGGCAAGTTCATCTTTTTCGCCACCCGCAAGGGCACCGTCAAGCGTACGCCGCTCAAGGACTTCTGCAATGTGCGCGCGCAGGGCATTATCGCCATCGGCATCGATGAAGACGATGAGCTGATCGGCGTCCGCATCACGGACGGCAAGCAGATCGTCTTCCTGGCCACGCATGACGGCACCGCGATCCGCTTCAACGAGAATGACGTGCGCTCCATGGGCCGCCCCGCTTATGGCGTGCGCGGCATCGACCTCGGCAAGAACGACTACCTGGTAGGCCTCGCCGCCACCCCCGCCGAACGGGTCGCCCATGAGAGTGGCGGCAATACCGCCTCGCTCATCCTGACCGTCACCTCAAACGGCTTTGGCAAGCGCACGGATGTAGACGAATATCGCCTGCAGACCCGCGGCGGCAAGGGCGTCATCAACCTCAAGACGACGGCCAAGAATGGCAAGGTGAATGCGATTCAGCTCGTCGATGAGACTTCGGAGTTGATGGTCATCTCCCAGTACGGCAAGATCATCCGCATCGATACCAAGACCATCCGTGCTGCGGGGCGGTCCACGCAGGGCGTCAAGCTGCTCAACCTCGACCCCGAAGACAAGGTCGCAGCCGCCGTCGTCATCCCGCCCGAGGAGTTGAAGGACGATATAGCCCCGCTCCTGCAATAGCTGGGCAGGAGCGTCTAGAAAAACCGGCAGCGCTCAGGGCACTCCCTGCCCGCGGCGCGCACGCAGGTGCCATGAAATACATGGTTCGCTGCCCGACAATACGCGTAGAATCTCTTCGATTCGGACTCGGCCAGATTTCGCAACAGGAGAAGGCTCGCATGTCTAGCGCAGGAAGCACGGCTCTCTCACCCATTTCACCGGCAGGGCGCGTCGCCGCTGCCTTTGTCTCCCCCACCCGGCTCTTCCTCGACATCAAGCGAAATACCACCTGGTGGCCGGCCTTTTTGCTCCTGCTGCTCGGCGGCATGCTCTTTTCCTATGCCGTGCAGAAGCAGGTAGGCTGGCAGCGAGTGTACGAGACCACCTTGCGCCAGAACCCCAAGCAGGAGGCGAGGCTGGCACAGATGCCGCCTGAACAGATGGCCGGCGCCAAGGCGATGGGAGCCAAATTCACGCAGGGCATCGCGTGGGGGTTCCCCATCATCATCCTCATCAGCACGGCCGTCTGCGCAGCGGTCCTGCTGGGTACGCTCAACTTCGGCTTCGGCGGCCAGGCGCGCTTCAGCGAGCTGTTTGCCGTATACCTGTATGCCAGCCTGCCGCTGTTGATCCACACCGTGCTTGCGGTCATCGCACTGTTTGCGGGCCTGGATAGTGGCTCCTTCCTCATTACCAATCCTGTCGGCAGTAATCTCGGTTACTATCTCTCGCAAGACACCGCACCATGGATCACTGCTATCGCCTCTTCCTTCGATGTGTTCGGGCTCTGGATGCTGGTCCTGCTCGTCCTCGGCTGCTCGATCGTGGCGCGAGTCAGCCGGGCCTCCGCCGCCATTGCGGTGGTGGGCTGGTGGGTGCTGATGTTGGTTCTTAAAGTAGGCGCGGCGGCCCTGCAGAGCTGAGGGCAGCCGCCTAGTTGTTGCTATCCGTCCAGCGCTTGAAGATCAGCGAGCCGTTGGTGCCCCCAAAGCCGAAGGAGTTAGAGAGCGCATACTCCAGCTCGACCTCCTTCGGACCCGCGCACACGTAGTTCAGCCTGCATTCCTCATCCACGTGGATCAGGTTGGCGGTAGGCGGCGCAAGCTGCTCCTGCAGCGCAAACACCGTAATGCCCGCCTCAAGACCCCCGGCCCCACCCAGCAGGTGCCCGGTCATGGACTTGGTCGAGCTCACCAGCAGCTTCCCGCTGCGGGCGCTCTCGCCAAAGAGAGTCTCAATCGCCGCGCTCTCGCTCTTGTCGCCGAGCGGCGTTGAGGTGGCATGCGCATTCACATACTGGATCTGCTGCGGCTCGATCCCAGCACTTCGCACCGCGTTCTTCATCGCCCGGTAGCAGCCTTCGCCCTCGGGCGCCATGCCGGTGATGTGGAAGGCGTCCGCACTCATGCCATAGCCCACGATCTCGGCAAGAATCTTCGCGCCGCGCGCCCGCGCAAACTCCAGTTCTTCCAGGATCAGGATCCCGGCCCCTTCGCCCACCACAAAGCCGTCGCGATCCTTGTCCCACGGGCGGGACGCGGTCGCCGGATCTTCGTTGCGGGTCGAGAGCGCGCGCATGGCCGCAAAGCCGCCCACACACATGGGCGTGATCGCGCCCTCGGTGCCGCCGGCGATCATCACGTCTGCGTCATCCCGCTCGATAAGCCGGTAGGCGTCTCCAATTGAGTGCGCGCTCGTAGTGCACGCCGTGGCCGCGGACTGGTTTGGGCCCTTTGCGCCATAGCGTATGCTGACGTGCCCCGCAGCCAGGTTCACGATCGTGGCCGGGATAAAAAAGGGAGAGATCTTGCGCGGGCCCCCTGCAAGGAAGGCGCTGTGTTCCCGCTCGATCACGTCGAAGCCGCCGATCCCGGAGCCGATGTGAACGCCCACCCGCTCGGCAATCTCCGGCGTGACCTCCAGGCCGCAATGCGCCATCGCCTCGGCCGAAGCTGCCATCGCAAGGTGGATAAACCGGCCCATCTTGCGCGATTCCTTCTTGTCGATGAACTGCAGAGGATCGAAGTTTTTGACCTCAGCAGCAAACCGGACGGAGAAGCCGGTGGTATCGAAGGCGGTGATCGGGGCGATGCCACTCTTCGATGCAAGCAGGCCCCGCCAGACCTCCGGTGCCGTATTGCCAACACCGCAGATCAGGCCTACTCCAGTAACCACCACACGCCGCTTCACCGGTTTACTTTCCCGCCTTCGCGTGCTTCTCGATGTACTCCGTGGCGTCCTTAACGGTCTTGATCTTCTCGGCATCCTCGTCGGGAATCTCGAGGTCAAATGCTTCCTCGAACTGCATCACCAGCTCGACAACATCAAGCGAGTCCGCGCCCAGATCTTCCTGAAATGAGGCGCTGGGAGTCACTTCCGCTTCGTCGACCTGCAGCTGCTCCACGATGATCTGCTTTACCTTCTCTTCTACCGCTGCCATGCGCTTCTCCTCATCAATCTTGGTACTTCCTGCGTCGGATAACATGAGCTGATTTCGTTCGCAGGGCGACCACAGATAGGCACACCCATGCCTAACCCCGGAATTCCAAGTCTACTGAGCGTCCAGACGGGTGTAAAGCCGCTACAGAACAGACTCGCCCCGGCGTGTTCCGGGCGCGGGCGTCCCGTTGTGCAGGCCATCGCACAGTGGCACACTAGTGCTCATGTCTTCTCCTTTGATTCTCCCCCTGCTGGCCATTGTCTTCGGTGCCGCGCTGGGCTGGTGGGTGGCCACACTTGGCAGCCGCGCTAGTCGTGCTGAGGAGCGGCAGGCGGCAGCCCTGCTGGCCCAGCAGGCTGAGGCCCGCAGTGCAGACCACGCTGCGCGTCTCGCAGAGCTGCGTGCGCTCCAGGTCGAGCACGCCCAGGTTCGCGAGGCAGCCGAGGAGGTGCGCCTGGCCCACGCACGTATCGATGCGGAAAGGACAGCTGCGCTCAGGCGGCATCAGGAGCTTGAAAGCGAAGTAGTTCGCGCTCAACAGGAGCACAGGGCGTTGCGCCTGGAGATGAGCGAGGCCCGCGCACAGCTCGCCAGGGCCGCAGCGGAACTGGAACAGGAACGCGCCGCCGCGCCGGAGAAAGTAGCCCTGCTCCTGGGCGCGCGTGAGGAGTTGACCAACCAGTTCAAGGCCCTCGCGAACGACATCCTTGAAGAGAAATCCAGGCGCTTCACCGATCACAACCGCACCAGCATCGAGCAGATACTCTCCCCTCTGCGCGACAAGCTGGGCGAGTTTCAGCTCAAGGTCGAAGCGCTGAAGGACGATGGCGTAGCCGGCCGATCGGAGCTAAAGACCCACATCGAAGGGCTCCGTTCGCTCAACGAGCGGCTCTCGGCAGAAGCCAGCAACCTGGTCTCGGCGCTCAAAGGCTCCTCGAAGACCCAGGGGGACTGGGGTGAAATGCTGCTGGAGCGCATGCTCGAAGACGCCGGCCTGCGCCGCGGCGAGGAGTACCGGGTGCAGGAGAGCTTTGCTCGCGAGGACGGCACCCGGGCCCGGCCCGACGTGATCCTGAACCTGCCCGGCGAACGATACCTCGTCATCGACGCGAAGGTCTCCCTGGTCGACTACAACGCCTACTGCGCCTGCACCGACGAGTCCAGCCGCGAGACCCACCTGGCCAGGCACGTGGCCTCACTGCGGGAGCATATTCGGGGGCTGGCCCGGCGCAACTACCAGGCCCTCTACGACCTGCACTCCATAGACTTCGTAGTCATGTTTGTCGCCATCGAGCCCGCTTACCTCTTGGCGCTCGCCAAGGACTGCCGCCTCTGGCAGGAGGCCTGGGACAATCACGTCCTGCTGGCCAGTCCGGGGACGCTCTTCCCCATCATGCGGACCGTCGCTCAGCTATGGCGGCATGAGGCGCAGAATCGCAACGTGCAGGAGATCGTCTACCGTGGCGGCGAGTTATACGACAAGCTGGCCGCATTTGCCGGTGACCTCTCCAAGGTGGGCGATGGGTTGGACGCCGCCCGCACCTCCTACGACAAGGCCATGAGCAAGTTGCGCACGGGTCGCGGCAATGCCATCCGACAGGCCGAGATCCTCAAGAGCCTGGGCGTTAAACCCTCCAAGCAGATGCCGAAAGAAATGCTGGAGGCCCTAGAGGATGAGCTGGTGCGCACGCTGGTGGACGAAACCGAAGGGAGAGCGAGCGAGGCTCGGACCGACAATCTCTTCGAGTAGAACGCCACGCGGGCGCCACCTGAAGCGAGCGGCCTACTGGCCGCCGCTGGTCTTGGTGGCGGAGCCAGTGGAATGCACGCCCGCATTCAGGCCGGTGCCTTCATGATCCTGCAGCTCCTTGGCGCGCTCGGCGGCGCCCTTCTGCTCCGAGCCGCTCACGTTCTTCTGCAGCAGGTCCTTCTGCGTGGCCCCGGTGGCTCCGGCAGCCTGGGTGTCCTGTGGCTGCACGGGCTCGACGCTGGTGGGTGCAGCCTGCGCCGAGTCTGCTGATTCTTCGTGCCCGGCGTTGCGGTCCAGGTGGTCTTCAGACCCTGCCTGGGGGCGGATTTCGCTCATCGTTGCTCCTCCGGCATGGCTCGCATGGTGCGCGTCACTGGCACCACACCTCCATGCAATCGACACTGGTTTGATGCGGGTTCGCCTCACTCGACAGCGCTGTCAAGGCTGAGGAAGGCCTCCCGCAACCGTTCCCACGTCACTTCGAGTGCCTCCGGCAGGGTCCGGGTCTCGCCCGTCACCGTCATGAAGCTCGTATCCCCCTCCCAGCGCGGAAGCGCGTGCACGTGCAGGTGTCCGGCGACCCCCGCCCCGGCGGCCGTGCCCAGGTTGATGCCCATGTTTAATCCGTCCGGCGTATACACCCGCCGCAGCGCGGTCTCGGCGCGCTGGGCCTGCTCTATAAGCGCGTGTGCGGTCGGCGCGGCGAGTGCGGCGAGTGAGTTGCCGTGGCTGTAGGGCAGCACCATCAAGTGGCCCGAGTTGTAGGGGAACCGGTTCAGGCAGACAAAGACGCGCTCCGCCCGGTAGACGATCAGCGCCGCCCGCTCCGCATCCTGCTGCGGCATACCCGCGCTGATGGCGTAGTCAGCCGAAGCGATCAAATTGCAAAAGACGCAGTCGAGGTCTCCAGGCCACGCCGCAAGCTCCGGCGGAACCCCCTTGCGCCCATGCTTGCTCTCGCCATGGGCAGTGATGTACTGGTACCGCCACGGGGTCCAGAGGTAGTCCATCTGGTGAGTATAGGAGCCGCGGCGACGCGATCGCGTGCTGCCACTTCGTCGTGCGCTAAAGGGGCTTCCATCGACCCTTGTCGTAGCGGTGACCTTGGGCTCAGACGCCGCAAGCGTCGCCCCGTTAGGCCCCTATACTTGGGCTATGCCCACCCAGCTGCTGACAGACCTGCTCGCCCGCACCTTCGGGTTCGCGAGTTTTCGCGCTAACCAGGAGGCAGTGTGCCGCGCGGCGGTCGAAGGCAGAGACGTGCTGCTGGTCATGCCCACGGGCGCCGGCAAGTCACTGTGCTACCAGCTTCCGGCGCTGGCCCGCGGGGGCGCGGCGCTGGTCATCTCGCCATTGATCGCCCTCATGGACGACCAGGCGGCCAAGCTCGAATCGCTGGGCCTGCGCGTGGCGCGTATTCACTCCGGGCTCTCGCGGGATACGGCGCGGGAGGCCTGCCGCTGCTACCTCGATGGCACCCTCGATTTCCTGTTCATCGCGCCCGAGCGGCTGCGTGTCCCCGGCTTCCCGGAGATGCTGGCCAAGCGCAAGCCGGGCCTGGTCGCCATCGATGAGGCACACTGCATCTCGCAGTGGGGCCATGATTTCCGTCCTGACTACCGTATGCTCGGCCAACATCTGCAGGCGCTGCGTCCTTCACCGGTCATCGCCTTGACGGCAACCGCGACCTCGCAGGTGCAGGACGACATCATCGCCCAGCTGGGGCTAGGGAACGGTGCGCCCGCCGAGCGGTTCATCCATGGATTTCGGCGGGAGAACCTGGCTGTCGAGGTCGTCCAGGTGCCCAAGCCGCAGCGCGCCACCTTCTCCCTTGAACTGCTCCGGGACCCGGGACGGCGCCCGGCCATCGTCTACGCACCCACGCGCAAGGATGCCGAGATGCTGGCGGTCGAACTCGGCCGGAGCTATCGCGCCGCCGCCTACCACGCCGGCATGGACGCCGACCTGCGCGAACGGGTGCAGCGGGAGTTCCTCGCAGGGACCCTTGAGGTAGTCGTCGCGACCATCGCGTTCGGCATGGGCATTGACAAGGCGAACGTACGCACCGTCCTCCACGCGGCGCTGCCTTCCTCGCTTGAGGGCTACTACCAGGAGATCGGGCGGGCAGGGCGCGATGGCCTGCCCAGCCGCACGATCCTCATGCACTCCTTTGCAGATCGCAGGCAGCACGACTTCTTCTTTGAGCGCGACTACCCGCCCGTCGAGCGTCTGGACGCCATCTTCCGGCGGCTTACCTCCGAGCCTCTCCACCGGGAAGAGCTGCCCGAGCTCCTGCGCAAGCGCGACCGGCTCAATCCCGGGCTGGTGCTGGAGCAGGAAGACTGCGACAAGGCGCTCGAAAAGCTGGTCACCCACGGCGGTGCGCTCGTCGACTACCAGGGTTTCCTGACCCGTGGCCACGATCGATGGCGCGCTGCCTACGTCGCTCAGTCCAACCATCGCGGCTCGCAGATGGACAGGGTTCTGCGCTATGCGGAGGCGCAGGAATGCCGCATGCTGGGGCTGATCCGCCACTTCGGGGACACGGACGACGCTTGGCGCTCCTGCGGGGTGTGCGATGTGTGCGCGCCGGAGAGCTCGATCGCGCAGAGCTCGCGCGGGCTGGACGAGTCTGAGCGGCGGCTGGCCCATGGCGTGGTTGCGGCCCTGGCGGCTGGAGGCAGGTCGACCGGCAAGCTGCACACCGACCTTTGTGCGCGCAACGGCATCAGCCGCGATGGGTTCGAGGACCTGCTGAACGCGATGGCCGGCGCGGGGTTCCTGCGGATCGACGAGGCCAGCTTTGAAAAGGATGACCGGACGATCAGCTATCGCAAGGCCAGTCTGACGCGCGAAGGCCAGTCATTTTCAGAGGCGGACGCGGCAACCATCATCGTGCGGGAACTCATCCTGCCGGATCTGGCTCTGGGGAGCGATACCAAGCCAGGCCAAACCCGTCTCCGCGTCGATAAAGGCGATAGAGGCGCAGGCCGGCAAAATCGGCGCGCTGCGGGTGCTGGCCGGCATACGGCAGAAGCCGGACCCCTGCCGCCCGAAGCGAAAGCGCTCGAAGAGAGACTGCGCGCCTGGCGCAAGGGTACGGCGGCCCGGCTCGGCCAACCCGCCTTCTGCGTCTTCTCCGACAAGACCATGCGCATGATCGCGCTCGATCGCCCTGTAAGCGAAGAGGACCTGCTGGCAGTCGCGGGCATGGGGCCCGCAAAGGTGGAGAAGTTCGGCGCCGAGGTCTGCCGGCTCTGTGCCGGCAGCTGAGCGCAGCCTACGCTCAGGAGCCACGCGGGGCCCTGCGGCTGGCTCATTTCGACTCGCGTGACATGTCTCGATTGTCTCGCTCGACCGGAGCCCTGGCAGCCATGTGTGAAAGGTTGGTTGCAATCAGGCTCCAGCGCTCCGAACCGCGTTGACACGCATTTGGGGGGGTCCTATAGTAGGCATAGTGGGGTTGCATCAGGGACTCAGTGCCAGACCCACAATCGCCAACTCTGCCCACCCCAACATACCGGTACGCCAGTGATCGCGAGCTTCTTGCTCGTGCTTGCCGTCCCTACCGGAGGTCAGCAGAGACAAGCGATCCCCTCACACTTTACGTATCTTCCGGAACAGGCGCGAATCCAACCTGTATCCGCGAGCAGGCGTGAGGTTGAGCGGACCCGGAATGCCGCAGTGTTTTTCCGGCTGCTGCGCGGGTGGAGCACCGCTGATTCCCTTTGAGCTGAAAGTCATGGAAGACGCCCCTAATCCCTTACACATCGAGAGCATCCCTCTGAACACCGAACTCGAAACCCCTACGCTGGAAGCAACGACGGAGCACGCCGAGCCGTCCACCGAAACCACGACCCACAACCCTGAGGCGGCTGCCGAGCCGACCCACACAGAGGCGACTGCGGAGACTCTTGAAACCGCTGCGACGGCCCACACCGCGCCGGCAGCAGTAGCCACGGCAGCCCCGCCCTCTACTGCCCCCGCAGCCGATAACTCGGACGTCGATATGGACGAGTTTTCCGACTTCGCCAAGGCGCTCGAGTCCTTTGACCGCGAACAGGCGGCCGACGCAGCAGGCCAGTCCTTCGACGACGCCATCGTCACCGGCACCGTCGTCAAGCTGACAGACAAGCACGTCGTCGTAGACGTGGGCTTGAAGTCCGAAGGTTTGATCCCGCTCGAACAGGTAGTCGATGCGCAAGGCGTTTCCAAGCTCAACCCGGGGGATACGGTCGAGGTAGTCGTCGAACGCGAGACCGACGAAGGCTTCATGCTGAGCTACGAAAAGGCTCAGCGGCACAAGGTCTGGGACGTGATCGAGAAGGCTGCTGCAGACAAGACGCCGGTCATGGGCACCGTGCTCGGCCGCGTCAAGGGCGGCGTGACGGTGGACGTCGGCATCAAGGCCTTCCTGCCCGGCTCGCAGCTTGAGATTCGCCCGGTGCGCAATCTGGACGCCTACATCGGTCAGCAGATCGAAGTCCGCATCATCAAGCTGAACAAGAAGCGTGGCAACGTCGTCGTCTCCCGCAAGGAGCTGCTCGAGGAAGAGCAGAACTCCAAGCGCACCGTCACGCTCGAGCACCTCGAAGAGGGCTCCATCCTCACCGGAACGGTCAAGAACCTTACGGACTACGGCGCCTTTGTCGACCTCGGCGGCATAGACGGACTGTTGCACATCACCGACATGAGCTGGGGCCGGCTGACCCATCCGCGCGACCTCGTCAACGTAGGCGACGAGATCCAGGTCAAGGTCCTCAAGTTCGACAAGGACAAGCAGCGCGTCTCCCTTGGCTTCAAGCAGCTTACGCCGGACCCCTGGCTCGATGCCGTCGAGCGCTACCCGGTGGGCGCACGCGTCCGCGGCCGTGTCCTCTCGGTCACCGACTACGGTTCCTTCGTGGAACTGGAGCAGGGCATTGAAGGCCTGGTCCACGTCTCCGAGATGACCTGGTCCAAACGCATGAAGCACCCGTCGAAGATGGTCAAGCCCGGCGACGACGTCGAGACGCTCGTGCTCAGCGTCAATCCGGCGGACCGTCGCATCTCGCTCGGCATGAAGCAACTTCAGGAAAATCCCTGGGAGAACCTCTCCGAGCGCTATCCCGCTGGTACCGTCGTCGAGGGGCGTGTACGCAACCTGACCGACTTCGGTGCCTTCATCGAGATCGAAGACGGCATCGACGGCCTGGTCCATGTGTCCAACCTGAGCTGGACCAAGCGCGTCAAGCATCCTTCGGAGGTCCTGAAGAAGGGCGAGAAGCTGCGGGCAGTAGTGCTCGGCGTCGAGCCGGAAAATCGCCGCCTCTCCCTCGGTATCAAGCAGCTGCAGCCTGACGTGTGGGAGACCTTCTTCGCACAGCATCGCGTCGGCGATGTGGTCCACGGCAAGGTTCTGCGCACCGCCCAGTTCGGTGCCTTTATCGAGATCGCGGAGGGGGTCGAAGGCCTCTGCCACGTCTCGGAAGCAACGGATGCCACCGGCGGTCAGTCCGCCCTTGAAGTCGGGCAGGAGCACGAGTTCAAGATCATCAAGATGAACCAGGAAGAGAAGAAGGTGGGTCTCAGCTTGCGCGCTGTTGGCGAAGAGGCCAGCCGCGCCGAGGTGGAAAACTACACGGCGCCCGTCTCGAGCTCGACCACCACACGTGGCGACCTGATGAACTGGAAGCGCGAACAGTAGCAACCCGTTACACCGAACGCCATCCCACTCCGCCACCCCCACCCCGGGGTGGCGTTTTTCTTTTCAAGTCCTCTGACTTCCTGCCGAAGAAGTAAGTGCCTTGCTGAAGGTCCGCGGTCCCAGGGGTGGTATGCCCCCGCATGGAGAGCCTTGCGCTACGCGGTTCGGTCGAGGTGGCTCCTTTTATGAGGAGGAGCCAGACGCAACTGGGCGGGGTGCGAGGGTCAACTCGCACCCTTTTCTCCTTGCCACCGCATAGCCGCGGAGGATCGAGCTCTCAGTCACCTGGCTTGCTTCGCCGCCACGTGCCTGCACGCTAGACTCAGGACATGTCTGACACCGACCTCGCTTACCTCGCCCCTCCCGACGTGCTCGCTCGCGCTCGCAAGATCAAGCTCTTCCTCATGGACGTGGACGGCACGCTTACCGACGGCGGCGTCTGCCTGATCTCGACCACCTCTGCCGACGGCACCACCACCGCCGTCTCCGAGATGAAGGTCTTCAATGCGCAGGATGGCCAGGGGCTTTCGCTCGCGCACACCATGGGCATTCAGACCGGCTTCATCACCGGTCGCCGCTCACCGGCCGTGGCCAAGCGTGCCGAAGAGCTCCGGGTCAACTTTGTCTATCTCGGCCAGGCCAAAAAGACGCAGGCCTTCGAGGAATGCATGGAGAAGGCCGGAGTCACCGAAGAGGAGGTCGCCTACATGGGAGACGACCTTCCGGACATCCCGCTGGCTCAGCGCTCCGGACTGGCCATCTGTGTAGCCGACGGTGCGCCAGAGCTCAAGGCCGTCTGCCACTTCACGACGCAGAGGCTGGCCGGCCGCGGAACCGCCCGAGAGGTGGTAGAGTTGATCCTCAAAGCGCAAGGCCGCTGGGCAGAGGCTGTGCCCCAGGCACTCGCCTAGCCGGCGGGCGTGCAATCCCGATATCACGCCAGGCTCCTGGCTAAGTAGACGATGCATTGCAGCCCATCTCCCAACCCATGCGCCACCATGCCTGGAACAAGACTTCCGCGCAGCTTCGAAGTAACGGTCAGGACCGCCCCAACCAGGAAGACAGCGGGCAGCCTGGCCCAGCCCTGGTACAGGTGACCCGCCGTGAAGATGGCCACCTGGAGGAACGACGCAGCGTACAGGCTCGCCGTCAACGACTCCAGCTGGCGTTGCAGGTATCCGCGGAAGACAAACTCCTCGACGAAACCGGCAGACAGAGACAGCACCAGGAAGGCACCTGCCTCTGCCCTGTTCACCGGTGCGACATACTGCAGCGGTCCCATGCCGATTCCAAGATGCGACAGAAGCATGCTGCTTCCGACACCCACGACAAGCAATGCCAGCAGCGTCAGCATCCCGGCCACCAGGTGCCCCCAGGCCCCGTTCCTCTCGCTGGCGGGGTTGGGTCTAGCCACCAAGTGCTGCCCGCGGCGTACCCAAAGGGCTGTGACTGCAAAGAGCGTCCACAGGTAGCCGGTGACCACGGCGGCAAAGCGCAGCATCGCCCGCGTATGCCCTGGGGAGTCCAGCGGCACATGCGCAATCAACAGCGCGTCCGTGACCCACAACAGCAGAGGAAAGGCAGCGAGCAGCCCCAACACTCCCACCAGGTGAAGCGTGCTTGCGACCGGCGTTTGGAGTTCCCCCTGCGTGCGGTAGGTCATGTCGAAACACTATAGCGGCACCTGCATTGTCGCGGGAAACGGAAGGCCGCACGGCCTGTTTGGCCACCGATGCCCGGGCTGTTAGCCTTGCATCAGCATGAGCGGAATCAAGGCACTCCTGATCGGTGGCGGCGGCCGTGAACACGCACTCGCCTGGGCGATTGCCAGATCCAATCGCATCGCAGAGGTGGTGTGTGCGCCGGGCAATGGCGGCATGGAGCAGCTGGCGCGGTGCGTTCACGCCAGCCAGAAGGACCTCGGTGATTTGCTCCGGGTGGTTGTGGCAGAGCAGCCTGACCTCACCATCGTCGGCCCTGAAGTACCGCTCGCGCTGGGGCTGGTCGACGAGCTGCAGCGTCGCAGCCTGCCAGTCTTCGGCCCCACCCGCGCCGCCGCTGCCCTTGAAACCAGCAAGAGCTTCGCGAAGCGCTTCATGCAGCGACACTCCATCCCTACCGGCAATTATGCCGTGTGTCTCACCCAAGCTGAGGCGCTGCAATCGCTCGAACTCTTCCACCTGCCGCTGGTGATCAAGGCAGACGGCCTGCAGGGGGGCAAGGGTGTGCTCATCTGCGAGACCAGGCGCGAGGCACAGGAGGCCATCGCGGGCCTCTTTTCCGGTCGCCTGCTCGGCTCGGCAGAGACCAGCGTTGTGGTCGAGGAGTTTCTCAAAGGAGAGGAAATTTCCTTCCTGGTTCTCAGCGACGGCAAGCACGTCACCGCCCTGGTACCTGCACAGGATCACAAGCGGATCGGCGAGGGCGATACGGGTCTGAACACGGGCGGCATGGGCGCCTACTCCACCGACCAGATGCTCGCCCCTGAGATGCGGGCCTGGATCCTGCACCACATCGCTCAGCCCACCATCAACGGCATGGCCGCAGAGGAGACGCCTTTTGTCGGCGTGTTATTCATCGGGCTCATGATGACGGCGCGAGGTCCCATGGTGCTCGAGTTCAATACCCGCTTCGGCGATCCGGAGACGCAGGCCATCGTCGTCCGCCTGAAAAGCGACCTGCTCGAAGGCCTGCAGGCATGCGTGGAGGGTCGCCTCAGTGATACGGAGTTTCGCTGGCGGCCCGGCGCCTCGGCTTGCGTGATTGCGGCAGCCAGCGGCTATCCCGGCAGCTACCTGTCAGGCGCTCGCATCACCGGAGTCGCTGCCGCTGCCGCTGTACCCGGCGTTCAGGTCTTTCACGCGGGCACTACCCGCGATAGCGCCACCGGCGACTACCTCACCGCTGGGGGCCGCGTTCTCGGCGTGAGCGCAGTCGCCCCTAACCTCGGCGCGGCCCTTGAGATCGCCTACGGCAGCCTGGCGAAGATTCACTACGAAGGCATGTACTATCGTCGCGATATCGGCCATCGTGCTATCACAGCGTGACCATGCTCAGGTGGTTTCCTCACTCTGCAGCAAGGCAAGCTTGTTGCCGCAGCAGTCCGCGCCGCAACTGTTAAGGAGAAGCGCATGATCCTCAAGGACGATCTCGTCGTCGATATCCCGACCGGCACCGGCCCCATGCGCACCGCTTTCTTCTACCCTGCCGGGCAGAATCTTGACCGCGATCGCTGGCCCGGCGTGGTCCTCTACTCCGAGATCTTCCAGATGACGGGACCTATCCGGCGCTTTGCCTCCTTCGTCGCCGGTCACGGCTACCTGGTCGCAGTGCCTGAGGTCTACCACGAGCTTGAGCCCGCAGGCACCGTACTCGCCTATGACCAGGCAGGGTCAGACCGGGGCAACACAGACAAGTACGCCAAGGAACTCAGCGCCTACGACGACGATGCCAGATCGTTGCTGCAGTACATGGCCCGCATGGAGCAGTCGAACGGCAGGCTGGGCGTCATCGGTATCTGTCTGGGCGGCCACCTTGCCTTTCGCGCGGCTATGAACCCCGAGGTGCGAGC
>DASWUY010000227.1:0-2446 GCA_036401435.1 Acidobacteriaceae bacterium
CCTAACACTACCCGCCACATCCCGCAACCGCGCAGAACGCAGCCACACCGCAGCCACAACATCGATATTGCCGAGCACTCCTGATCCGCAGCCAAGTGATTCGCTGGGCATCCTTGCCGTCCCTAAAGCGAGCGGCGCCGCAGCTTCGACGACACGACCTCAGAACAGTAAAAGGGGGATGGTATGAGTGCATTCACGTTTCGCACGGTGATCAATCGTTTGCGGCGCGCCTTCAGTCCGGATCGTTCTGTGGCTGTTGCGCTCAATGGGTGCTGCCCGCCGGGATGCGCCATGCATCGGCAGGCAGGGCCCACGGAGCGTCGCGCTTCTCTGCGACAGACCGCATGAGGGCTGGGTTGGCACCGCTCTAGTATGCTGGACAGCATATGCTGGATCTCGCATTTCTGCGGGCCAACCTTGCGCTGGTTGAAGCCGGTCTGCGCGCGCGAGGCCAGGACCCGGCTGTGCTGCTGCGCGACTTTCTCTCGCTGGATGCGGAGCGCCGCGCCTCAATCACCGCGGCCGAGCAGCTGAAGGCAGAGCGTAACCGGCTGAGCGGCTCGGTGGCGGAGCTGGCGAAATCAGGCCAGGCCGACGCCGCAGCGGCGGTGATGGAGAAGGTACGGCAGCTGAAGCAGGAGAGCAGTGAGCGAGAGGCTGCCGCGGCCGGCCACGAAGAGCTGCTTCGCAACACGCTCGCCGCCCTGCCGAACCTGCCCCATGCGAGCGTGCCGCCCGGGTCAAGCGAGCTAGAGAATGTGGAGATCAAGCGGTGGAGTGCGAACGGAGACGATCCCGAGGCGGTCCTTCCCGCGTTCCAGCACCGGTCGCACTGGGAGCTGGGGGAGGCGCTCGGCATCCTGGACCTGGAACGTGCGGCCAAGCTCTCCGGCGCTCGCTTCGCGGTCTGGTGGGGTGAGGGAGCGCGCTTGGACCGGGCGTTGAGCCAGTTTATGCTGGACTTCCAGGTGACCCGCCACGGCTACGTGGAAGTGGTGCCGCCGTTGATGGTCAACAGCCGCTCGCTCTTCGGAACCGGTCAGATGCCGAAGTTTGCCGAAGACCTCTTTCGCTGCGACGACACGGAACCCTACCAGCCGCATCTCTACCGGGAGAACGATCACTGGCTGATCCCGACGGCCGAGGTGCCGCTCGCGAATCTCTACCGTGACGAAGTGCTGGACGAAGCGGACCTGCCCTTGTCGCTGACCGCCTGCACACCTTGCTTCCGGTCAGAGGCTGGGTCGTATGGGCGCGACGTGCGCGGGATCATCCGCCAGCACCAATTTCACAAGGTGGAACTGGTGAAGTTTGCGCCGCCGGAGGAGAGCGAACGCGAGCACGAGCGGCTGACCGAGGATGCCGAGGCGATCCTTGAAGCGCTTGAGCTGCCTTACCGGCGCATGCTGCTGTGCGCGGGAGACATGGGATTTTCGGCGATGAAGACCTATGACCTGGAGGTGTGGCTGCCGGGGCAGGGCCTCTACCGCGAGATCTCTTCCTGCTCAAACTGCGGCGACTTCCAGGCGCGGCGAGCGAACATCCGCTACCGCGCTGCGGGCAAGGCCAAGCCGGAGCACCTGCACACGCTGAACGGCAGCGGGCTGGCGGTGGGCCGGACCTGGGTCGCGGTACTTGAAAACTATCAGCAGCCAGACGGCACGGTGCGGGTCCCGAAGGCGCTGGTGCCTTACATGGGCGGGTTAACCCTGCTTGAGCCGCGCACCGGGGCCGCGCGTACCGGGCCGAGCGTGAGAGCAGCCCGGCAGTAGGCCGGAGGGGGAGCGAGAGTGGGCATCCTGGGCAGCTACATCTTCTGGAAGTACGAGCGGGGCAGCCTGCACTATGACGTGATGGTGTCGCTGATCCTGGCGTTCATCTTCATCTCGCCGCATCTGATCAACTACCGCGACCATCCCGTAGCGGGAAACCTGTCGCCCACCCAGGTGCTGGTGCGTCCTACCAGCCAGGGCCTGGTGTACGAGATTCCGGCCGACCAGGTCCATGCCGGGGTCGGCCTGCTGGCGGGGCAGCTGGCGGAGCCGCTGGCAGAGGCGATTGCGCCGATCTCGGGCCCGGTGAAGGTGGACCGTTATGAGGCGCTTAAGGATGCGAGTGGTAAAGTGACGGCCTACAAGGTCTGGGCCCATCGGTAACCTTCCGGCAGGACGCACCTGGCGCGTACCCTTTTGCCCTGGGTGATCCGGCCCGGGTGGTTTGGGGAAGAGGCGGCGGAGGAGAAAGATGCGGGGAGAGACCAGCAGCCGTCATCTGGCGCTTGCGCTGTGCGCTTTGCTGCCGGCGGCCGCGCCTGCAGCCGGGCTGGCGGGCGCCCCCGGCACAGGCCAGCTGGAGCAGGTGCTGGCCCAGCTGGACGCAGCCGCGGCGCGATTCCAGAGCGCGCAGGCGGAGTTTGCGTGGGACCAGTACACCGCCGTCGTGCAGA
>DASWUY010000228.1:0-5428 GCA_036401435.1 Acidobacteriaceae bacterium
GAGGGGCGTTCCAGTGCGGCGCAGGTCGAACCCGGTAGACAGAACACACGGGCATCCGGATGGCCTCCTCCGATTATAAGTGTGCGGGGGGAGGACCAGTCAAACCGCAGCAGCCTGAACCGACACATCCCCACGGGCCGAACGTGCATCGGCCGCGCTCTTTCTTCGACCGCCGGCAGCCCAGGACGTGATCATGCTCCCCCGCAAACTGCCCTCTCAGGCACCCTGCGCCCGGTCACCCCGCGTCGCTCCATCGCTCTCGGCCGCCGGACAGCGCCGCACCTCCACCAGCGTCGAATAAAACGTAGGGCCGCGGCCAAAGTCCGTCAGCCGCTGCGACGTCAGCCAGTTCACCCCCACCCCATCCGGCGCGAACTTGTTCCACTGCATCCGCGCCGCCACCACACCCGGGCGCACCCGGTCGCTCACCAGCGCCTGCAGGGTGATCTCTCCGCGCGCATTCGCCACCACCACGGAGTCGCCGCTCGCGATGCCCCGCGCCGCCGCATCCTCGGCATGGATCTCCAGCCGGTTCGCGGTCGCCGCCTCCATGCGCTGGTGGCCGGGCTGGTTGGCAAAGGTGGAGTTCATGTAGTGGTCCCCCTTCCGCGGCAGGAACTCCAGCGGATAGGCCCCGCTTCCCTCCTCACCCACCATCGCCCGCCCGCCCCGCGACTCCACGGGGGCCACAAAGGCCGGCAGCGGATCCAGCCCGCGCGCCGCAAAACTCGCCGAGTAAAACTCGATCTTCCCGCTCGGCGTCGGGAAGATGCCATCCGTGAAGGGCTGAAACGGCCGCCCCTCCTGCTCACTCGCAAAGCGCAGCCGCTCACTGCCGCCCGCTGCCTCAAGCGTGCCGGCGGTCATGCCCCGCATCAGCGCTGGCTGGTCCGTCGCACCCGCCCGCAGCGCCTGAGCAATCAACTCCTCCGGCGTATCCCTGAAGCACGCTTCAGGGAACCCCATGCGCTCCGCCAGCTGTGAAAACAGGGTCACATTCGACCGCGACTCCCCTACCGGCGCAATCGCCGCCTGGGACAACTGCACGTAGTAGTGGCCGTAGGCCCCCTGCACGTCCTTGTGCTCCAGGAAGGTGGTCGCCGGCAGCACCAGGTCGGCGAAATCCGCCGTATCGGTCAGGAACTGGTCATGCACCACCGTGTACAGATCTGTGCGCCGCAGCCCGGCCAGCACCTGGGACTGGTCAGGCGCGATCACCGCCGGGTTGCTGTTGTACACAAACAGCGCCTTGACCGGGGGATCGGCAAGCCTGGTCAGCGCCTCCCCCAGCAGCGACATGTTCACCACCCGCGCCGGCCGCCCCAGCGCACTCGCCTCCATCAGGTCAGGCCGCTCCAGCGCCCGCGTGTCCCACTCGAACGCTCCCGAGGTCGAGAGCTGCAGCCCTCCGCCCAGGTGCTGCCAGGCCCCGGTCAGTGCCGGCAACATCGCGATCGCGCGGGCCGACGCACCCCCGTTCTCCGACCGCTGCACCCCGTAGTTCAGCCGGATCACCGCAGGCCTGGTCGTCGCGTACTCTATCGCCAGCGCCTCAACCTCTGCTGCCGGGATCCCGGTCAGCTCCGCCACCCGCCCCGGCGGATACTCCCCTGCGCGCCCCCGCAACTCGGGCAGCCCGCACGTATACGCGTCCGTGTAGGCGCGGTCTTCCAGCCCTTCCCGCAGGATCACGTGCATCAGCCCCAGCGCCAGCGCAGCATCGGTGCCCGGATGGGGCGTCAGGTGCTGGTCTGCCAGCGCCGCCGTCCGCGTGCGGTACGGATCGATCACCACCAGGCGAGCCCCGCGGCGTCGTGCCTCTTCAATCATCGGCCACAGGTGGATATTGTTGCCGTGCACGTTCGCTCCCCACGCGACGATCAGCCTGGCGTGGCGAAAGTGCTCCGTGTCCGTGCCCAGCTTCCTGCCATAGACCGACAGCAGCGCCTCCCCCCCGGCCGACGCGCAGATCGTCCGGTCCAGCTGCGAGGCGCCCAGCCGGTGAAAGAAGCGCCGGTCCATGGACCCATACCCAAGCACGCCGATCGTGCCTGCATAGGAGTAGGGCAGGATGGCTTCCGGACCATGCTCCGCCGCCACCTGCTTCAGCCTTGCCGCCACCTCGTCCAGTGCCTGGTCCCAGGAGATCCGCTCAAAGGCCTCGCGCTCCCTCCCCGCGGGAAGCACCCCCTTCGCCACCCCGACACGCCGCCGCATCGGGTACAGCAGCCGATCCGGGGAATAGACTCGGTCGAGGTACTTGGCCACCTTGCCGCACAGGAACCCGCGCGTCACCTGGTGGGCCGGATCGCCCGCAAGCCTGGTCGCCACCTCGGCCTCGTGGCCAGGCGCGCCGGACTTATCCACCGTCACCAGCACCCCGCATGAGTCAGGGCAGTCAAGCGAGCACACACTCCGGGTTACGTGAGCCATAGCCCATTGTAGGTCTGGGCGCCTCGCCCGGAGGGCCAGAAGCGCTAGCCAGTCCCTGCCGCGTTGCCGCCCCCTAGCTCGCCGCCAGCCTGGCCCCGTCGCTTGCCGCTGCCTCCACCGGCGCCACGTGATCGGGAGTGGCAGCGATGGCCCGCAAGGCCATCACCAGCAGCCAGCAGTATCCACCGATCAGCAACAACTCCAGCGCCACATGACCCAGGATCAGTCCCCACGCCGCTGCCGTATTCGCGTGATGCAGCAGGAACTGGTGCGCTGAACTTGAGTCGGTCTGGTGCAGCATCGTCGCCCAGTAGCTATGCTCCAGCACCGCCACCGTGGCAAAGAAGGTGAACAGCGCCATGCGTCGCGGCGACATGCGGCGCGCCAGCAGGCACAGCGGGAAGAGAACCAGCATCAGGTAGTTCGGCCAGCCCTTCTTCGACAGGAAGACCAGCGTCAAAATCACCGTCGGCATGGCATAGGTGATGGCCAGGATGCGCGTCGCCTGACCCTGGTTACGCACCGTCCGCGCCACGAAGAGGAAGAGCGCAGCCAGCGCCAGCAGCACCAAGCCATCCCAGAAGCGGCCCGGAACCACGATGCCCGTCGATACCTCGAAGAGATACGGCAGATTGCCCGCCGTCCGAATGTTCCCTTCGACCGTCAGGGGCTGGGTAATCGGCAGGTGCAGCGCCAGCGCCGTGCCATAGACCACGGCCGCCACGGCTGTAAATCCCGCCGCCCACCGCCACCGCCGGGGCGTCGCGAAGAAGAAGAGCGGCGTAAACAGCAGCGGGAGGAACTTGATCGCCGACGCCGCCACCCCGACCGCCAGACCCGACAGCGCCTCCCTCCGGCGCAACAGCACTGCCACCGCTATCGCCAGCAGCAGCCCGATCACCACATTGTCCTGCCCATCCACCGCTACAAAGATCAGGCTCAGCGGGCTGGCCAGGTAGAGCAGCGCCGCGGTCCGCAGCTCCTGTTCCCCAAACAGCTTGCGCCCCGCCGAGAGCCACACCGGCAGCACCGCCCACTCCGCCACAATCGCCAGCAGGACCAGGATCAGCGGGCTGTACCAGAGGTGCAGCAGCCCGGCATCGAGAAACGCATGCAGCGGGGCATAGCTGCTGGTGTAATCGCGGTACGGCAGCCCCCCGTGCAGCACCGCCCGGGCCTCGTCCCAGTAGTAAGTCGGAATATCGCCCCGCACCTGCAGGTGCAGGATCAGGAAGACGAAGACAAACAGCCCCAGCCGGCTCAGGATCAGCCCACCCTCGACCACCCGGTCAAAGAGCGCGATGGGCAGGGCACGCAGCCGCCGGAGCGAGACCAGCACCAGGCTCAGGCTGGAACCAAGGACGCCCAGCGTTCCCCGCGCCAGCAGTGTCTGCTCACCGGTCATCGCATCCCCCGGCAGAGAGACTCATCCCGTGAAAGGAACGCACCCTGCCGAAGGCGCCAGGGCAGACATAGACCGCTTTGCACAAGAACGCTCCAACTAGAAAATTTGCCCGCAGTATAGCGTCGGGCCACCAGGCCCCGCGGCCACCGGCCGTACCACCCGGAGCGACACTGCCCTCCCGCGACTCCGACTCTCTCCCAGTCCCTTATAGCCTCTCGCCGTCGCCAGCAAGCGCCCCTGCCCCCAGCAGCCCCCACCCCTCGGTACCGCAGCCGCCCATTTCGGGAATCCCCGCCGCAGTCCCTTCGTTCGCCGCAGCGCTCGCCAAGCCGGGGCTAGTACACGTCCAGCTGGTACCGCTTCTGCTTCTTCATCGTCGCCAGGTACTCGAGCGCCACATCCGGAGCACAGGCGCGTCCCTTCGCGATCGCATCCAGCAGCGAGGTCTCGACGTCCTTCGCCATCCGGTGCGCATCCCCGCACACGTAGAAGTACGCCCCCCGCTCCAGCCACCGGTAGAGCTCGGACGCGTTCTCCTGCATCCGGTCCTGCACATAGATCTTATGCGCCTGGTCGCGGGAGAATGCCAGGTCCAGCCGCGTCAGCACGCCCTCCTGCTGCATCCCCTCGAGGTCGGCGCGATAGAGAAAGTCCGACGCCCGGCGCTGCTCGCCAAAGAAGAGCCAGTTCTGCCCCGCGTGCCCAAGCGCCTTCCGGTGCTGCAGAAACGCCCGGAACGGCGCTATCCCGGTCCCCGGACCAACCATGATCACCGGCGTGGCAGGATCCTCCGGCAGGCGGAAGTTGTTGTTCGCATGCAGGAAGATGGGCATCGTCGCGCCCTCCGGCGCCCGCTCTCCCAGGTGCCCCGAGCACAGACCCTGCCGCTCGCGCTTGTGCGAGCTGTACCGCACCACCCGGACAATCGTATGCACCGCGTCTGCTACCAGCGCCTGCGACGAGGCGATCGAGTACATCCGCGGCGTCAGCCTGGCCAGTACCGTGAAGAGCTGCTGCGGGTCGGTAATCCCGCCCGGGTACTCCGTGATCAGGTCGATGAACTCGCGACCCCACAGGTACTCCTCGGCCTTTGAGCGGTTCTCGGCCAGCGACATCCGCTGCAGCTCCGGGTCGCCCGTCAGCTTGGCATACTGCTTCACTGAGCCCAGGGTCAGCTTGCCGATGGCCAGCCGCGTGCGCAGCGCTTCTTCGAGCGATATCTCCACCTTGTAGTGGTCGAGCACCCGCTCGTCGCCCTTCCTCCCCAGCGCCGCCAGCACCGCGGCGACCTCGCAGTCGCGGTTCTCCGGCACGATCCCCACCGCGTCGCCCGGCGTATACGTCATCCCCGGTTCCAGCTCCAGTTCCAGGTGGCGCGTCTCCTTCTCTGAGTCGCGATCCGTCATCAGGAGGTTGACCAGCATGCGCGACATGTAGGGTTGATTGCGGGTGTACTTCTGCTTCTCTAGGCTCATGGCTCTTCTTGCAGGCGATTGGACGTCAATTTCCTAGGCTACCACGCCCCGGCGGAGCCCCCGCACCCTCACTGCCCGCCTGCAAAGCTGTTTGACAGCAGCGTGATCAGCTCCT
>DASWUY010000229.1:0-5662 GCA_036401435.1 Acidobacteriaceae bacterium
GCGCGGAGACGGGTTCGGCTTCCGGCCCGGGCGCTCCTACCTTCCAGCCGCCAATGGGCCCGAGCGCCTCGGCCATGTGGTCCTGAAGGCTGTAGGCCTCATCGAGGGTGCGGGGCCGGAGTGGGAGCGGCAGATCGTGGATGGGGGTGCAGTCTCGTCGTGCGGCCAGCAGCAACTCCGCCGCATCGCGCATTCTGTCCTTGTCCGCTGTGGATACTGTCATTGTTTCCCCTTGTGGCACGCACGGCTTGGATGCCGGGCTGTTACCTTGTGGTTTCGATGCGGTAGCAACCGGGGCACATCCTGCACCCTTTCGGGTCGCCAAACGTTTATATAGAGAAGCCTCTTATCCTGCCCGCGCACTGCCAAGGACGACATGCTGATCCGCAAGCCCTCAGAGATCCCTGCGATTCCCGGTTCCGAGATTACCCCCGAGTCTGTTTACCGCAACCGGCGGCAGTTCCTGGCGGCGGCCGGGGCGACGGCGGCGGCCCTGACAGCCGAGCGCCTGTGGCGCATGGCGCGGCCGGCAGAGGGGGTGAGCGCGGCCACCAAGCTTGACACGGTGAAGAGCCCGCTGTCGCTGACCGGCGTGCAGCCTACGCTCTATCGGGATGTGACGAGCTACAACAACTACTACGAGTTTGGCATTGACAAGGGTGACCCGGCGCGCAACGCGGGCAAGCTGAAGACCTATCCCTGGACGGTGGCGGTGGAGGGCCTGGTCAAGCAGCCGAAGAGCTTTGACATCGAACAACTGCTCAAGCTGCGTCCCCAGGAGGAGCGTATCTACCGCTTCCGCTGCGTGGAGGGCTGGAGCATGGTGATCCCGTGGGTGGGCTACTCGCTGGCCGAGTTTATCAAGCAGTGCGATCCGCTGCCCAATGCGAAGTACGTGCAGTTTCTCTCGTTGGCGGACCGCAAGCAGATGCCGGGCATGGGCGAGGTGTCGATCAACTGGCCTTACTCGGAGGGGCTGCGGATGGATGAAGCCATGCACCCGCTGACCCTCTTGACCTTTGGCCTGTATCGAGAGGCGCTGCCGAACCAGGATGGCGCTCCGGTGCGCCTGATTGTGCCCTGGAAGTACGGCTTCAAATCGGCCAAGGCGATTGTGAAGGTGCGCTTTGTTGACAAGCAGCCGCACACGACCTGGAACGAGCTGGCCTCAAACGAATACGGCTTCTACTCGAACGTGAACCCGAACGTGGATCATCCGCGGTGGTCGCAGAAGACGGAGCGGGTGATTGGCGCGCCGATCTTCAAACAGCGGCAGCCAACGCTGATGTTCAATGGGTACGGCGACCAGGTAGCCGGCCTCTACAATGGCATGGACCTGAAGAAGTACTACTAGGTTCCCCCCGGGAGGCTGTTGGGGCGGGCGGTCGAGCCCTTGGCGGCTCGAGTGGTGAGGAACTGAAGGGGAAGAGTGCCCAACCGGTGGATGATTACGCTGAAGGTGCTGGTGCATGTGGCCTGCCTGCTGCCGCTGGCCTGGCTGCTGTGGCAGCTCTTCGGTCCGTCGTCCGGCGCAGGGCTGGGGGCCGACCCTACGCACACCGTCACCTACTTCACCGGTAGGGGCACGCTGCGCATCCTCATCCTTTCGCTGGCCATTACGCCGGTGCGCCGGCTGCTGCCGAGGCTGGCCTGGGTGATCCGTTTCCGGCGCATGCTGGGCCTGTACGCGTTTGTCTACGGCTCGCTGCACCTGCTGACCTATGTTGGCCTGTATGCCGGGTTCAGCTGGGCTGCGATCACGGATGACCTGAGCAAGCGCCCCTACATCTGGGCGGGGGTGACGAGCTGGGCGAGCCTGCTCCCGCTGGCCCTCACCTCGACGACCTGGTCGATCCGCAAGCTGGGCAAGCGATGGCAGATGCTGCACCGGCTGGTCTACCTGGCGGCGATTGCAGGCGTGGTGCACTACTGGTGGATTGTGAAGACGGGCGTGCGGTCGCCCTTGCCGATTACGCTGGCGCTGGCTGTGCTGCTGCTGGCGCGGCCGGTGCTTAGCGAAGTGCAGGCCAGGCGCAAGGGGCGGGTGGTGGCCGGGGCTGCAGCGCTGTAGACGCCGGCGGTGGGGTGACGCCGGCGGCGCTGGCGTTTCCCATTCTATTCGGGATTTCGGGATCAGAGGGCGGGTGACCACAACTTCCAGCCCGGTCTGCCGTTCCAATGGACGAGACCGAAAACGAGACTGGACCCATGATGAATCTCAGCAGTGCCCTAAAGCAGGGCGGCGGTGGCCGCCGACCGAAGACCAGCCTCCTCGTGCTCGCGTCCATGCTGACGCTGGGGGCGAGCGCTCTCTCTGCAGGGGCAGAGCAGGCCAGCGTCCCGGCGCACAAGCATAAGGCGCACGCCGCGACGCCAGCGGCACCGCAGGGTGCTCCGCTTACCCCGGAGGAGCAAGCGGCGCAGGTGCTCAACCGCTTTACCTTTGGCCCGCGTCCGGGGGAAGTGGCGCAGGTGGCCCGGCTAGGGTGGGAGACATGGTTTGAGCAGCAGCTGAACCCCTCCAGCATTCCTAATCCGGCGCTGGACAAGCGGCTGGCGCAGTATCCCTCGCTGCTGCTGCCGCCTGCGCAGCTGGCGGTACAGTATCCTGACGGCCAGCAGGTGCGGCGGGTGGCAGAGGGCAAGGCGGCGATGCCCCAGGACCCGCAGCTGGCGGCGGTGTATGAAGTGTTGCTGGCGCGCTATGCGCGCAAGCGAGCGGAAGACAAGGCAGCGGCGGGGCCGGTGGGCCCCGCCGTGACGCTGAACCCGGCGGCGGCGGTGAGCCTGGCCATGGCGGTGAGCCCGGCCCCGGCAAAGGCAGGGGCGCCGCAGACCGTTAAGCCCGGAGTCGCCTCCTCTGCTGCGGTGGCGACGCCTGCGACCGTGCCTCCACCTGTGACCGAGACCCTGACGGATGCGCAGAAGGACGCGCAGCAGAAGCAGCAAAAGCAACAGGACCAGGTAGAGGCGCGCATGCTTGCCGACCAGGTGCTGGGGTATGCGAAGAACCTGCGTATGCAGGCCATCCTCAAGCTTCCGGTGCCCCAGCGGATGGTGCTTGCCGCCTCAGTCACCGACCCTGAGAAGAGCCTGCTGACCAACGACATGACACCGCATGAGCGGGAGCTCTTCAGCATGATGGGGGGTGGGTACGGCGGGAGCGGGGTGATCGGCTCCGAGCTGCAGCAGGCCAAGGTGCTGCGCGCGGTGCTGAGCGAGCGGCAGCTGGAAGAGGTGATGACGGACTTCTGGCTGAACCACTTCAACATCGACCTGAGCAAGAGTGGCGACGAGCTGAACTATGCGGCGAGCTATGAGCGGGATGCCATCCGGGCGCACGCGCTGGGCAAGTTTCGCGACCTGCTGCTGGCCACCGCCGAGCACCCGGCGATGCTGATCTACCTGGACAACTGGCTGAGCATCGGGCCGGACTCAGCGGCGGCGGGCAAGCCGCGCCCGGGGGCCAAGGGCGGGCAGCCGAAGGGGCTGAACGAGAACTACGGCCGCGAGGTGATGGAGTTGCACACGGTGGGCGTGGACGGGGGTTACAGCCAGGCTGATGTGACCAACCTGGCCAGGATCCTGACCGGGTGGACGGTGGACCAGCCGCAGCAGGGAGGCGGCTTCGTCTTTCAGCCGCGGCGCCATGAGCCGGGTGCAAAGGTGTGGTTTGGGCAGAAGATCAACGAGGATGGGATGAACGAGGGCGTGCGCGCGCTGAGCTGGCTGGCCCGGCAGCCGCAGACTGCGCACTTTCTGAGCTATGAGCTGGCGCAGCGCTTTGTTGCCGATGCGCCCCCGCCGGCGATGGTGGACAGGATGGCTGCAGCCTACCTTGCGTCCGACGGAGACATCCGGGTGGTGTTGCGTGCCATGGTGCACTCGCCGGAGTTCTTCTCGCGCGATACCTATCGCACCAAGGTGAAGATGCCGCTGGAGTATGTCGCGTCCTCGCTGCGAGCGACGGGCACCGACCCGACCAACCCCGGCTCGCTCACCAACGAGCTGCGCATCATGGGCGAGCCGCTCTACCGGTGCCTGCCGCCGACCGGCTACGCTGCGACGGCCGATCACTGGATGAACTCGGCCGCGCTGGTGGACCGGCTGAACTACGCGCTGCAGTTGACCAGCGGCAAGTTCGGAGGCATGCGCTTTGACGCGTCGAGACTGCTGGCTGCCGGGCTGTTGAGCCGGCCGGGCGAGTCGGCGCCAGGCGCAGCTACCCGCGCGATTGCCTTGCGCGGCAGGGAAGAGGCGGGGGTGCCGAGCGGCCAGGAAGAGGCGATGCTGTTGATGGAGCGGCTGCTGGTGCCGGGTACGGTCTCCGAGAAGACGAACGCGATTATCCGGCAGCAGCTGGAGACGGTGGCAGCGCCGCAGACCAGCCTGGCTGCGCCGCAGGCGTACCCGGTAGCCGCAGCAACCACGGGCTTGACGACGGGGCCGGCTGCGGTGCTGCCCGGCGCCCTACCCAGCCCGCTGCCCGACCCGGCGGACACACTGGACAAGCTGGCGGCGATGATCCTTGGTTCGCCGGAGTTCCAGGTGCATTGATGGGTGGGCCCCGGGGTGGGGACTGCTCCGGGCCCGGCCCTCGAGTTCGGCGGCGCCGGCGGCAGGGGGTTCCCTGGAGCTTACTTGCCTTCGGGGCCGACGGCGACGTGCTTGGGGGCGTCAAACTTCACGCTGCCGATCTGGCTCTTGATCTTCAACTGTGGGTAGGACTCCTTCTTCTCCGCCCGGGCGGGGAAGCCGAGCTCGTACTGGTTGTTGAGGCGGCGGCTTAGATCGTCGAAAAACGGCGTGAAGGAGACCGGGTTCGACAGCCCCTCGTAGTAGAGCCTGCCGCCGGTTTCGTCGGCCACCTGGTTGAGATAGTTCTGTCCGGCGTTGGTCTCGTAGCCGCTGCCGCTGGCCCTGCCCTGGTCGCGATAGTAGATGCTGTAGACGACCAGCCCGGCACGCTGCGAGTCGGCTACGGCTGCTGCCAGGTAGGGGTCGTCTGGATCATAGCGGCGCTGGTACTCGTCGACGCCATCCGTGATCATGATGACCTCGCGACGGGCGGCGCTACGCGGGGAGGGCCAGCGCTTGGCCAGGTCGCTGAGGCAGAAGTAGGGGCTCGCGTTGCTGCCGGGGGTACCGGCGGGGAGGTGCAACTGGCTGGCGACGGTGGCGTGTTCCTTTGAGATCGGCCCGGTAAAGATGGCGTTACCGTTCTGCATGTAGGCGATGCCGACCGAGACGTTGGGCGGCAGGCTGCCTATGAACTTGGTGAGGTCTTCTAGGTTGCGGCCAAAGCTGGAGCGGGCGGAGCTGTCGATGAGCAATACGAGCTCGACGGGGTCATGCCCGTAGGGGCGCCAGACCGTCGGCTGCACCTGCTTTCCGTCCACGGTGACCTGGATACTCTGCTGGGGAATGGTGGGGACTTCGCCGCTCTTGGGCAGCGCGGTGACCACGGCCGTGCCCTCCTGTTGCGCTGCCGCCGGCCTGGTAGAGAGCGCCGGCACCAGGAGAAGCGCCGCTGCCGAAGCGCCTGCGAGCGAACGCCTGGCCGCGCGTGCAGGCATTGCTTTGCCCAAAGTTCTAGCGTGTTGACTCATGAACGTCTTGCTCCTTCTTGCTTTCATAACCTGCTCGTGATGTTGGTTGGGTC
>DASWUY010000230.1:0-1734 GCA_036401435.1 Acidobacteriaceae bacterium
GAGGTGATTGCGGCCACGCTTGAGTGGCTGCCGAGCGATAAGCCGCGGTACGTGATGGGCGTCGGGTACCCGGAGGAGATTGCGGAGTACGCGCGCATGGGCGTGGACATGATGGACTGCACCATCCCCACGCGGGTGGGCAGGCACGGGCAGCTCTTCACGTCCGAGGGCCGGATCAACATCAAGAATGCGCGGTTTGCGGAGGATCAAGGCCCGGTCGACCCTGAGTGTGCGTGCCCGGTCTGTGCCCGGTACACCCGGGCCTATCTGCGGCATCTGTTTGCGAGTGGAGAAGCCTTGGGAGCGACGCTCAACTCGGTGCACAACCTGGCATTCTATCTCGACACCATGCGCAAGGTGCGGGCGGAACTTGCGACCCAAGCCAACGAGCCGAACCTGGCGCATGCGGGCGCAGAGCCGGCCGGCGTGTAGGCAATGGCTTTCTCGCCCCAGCACTTTCGACGATCGTGGGGGCGCGCTCGTATGATCGGTTCGTTTGCGATCGCTGGCAGGTGAAGCGAGAGGGAGGCTTGCGCATGGAGACAAAGGATGGGCTGGATGGGCTGCGCATCGAAGGCACGCTGCGAACCATTCTGGAGCGGGTGTTGGGGGTAGAGCGGACCGACGGCCTGATGCGGGTGCTGGTGGTGCCGCGGGCGCTTGCGGCCGAAGGCGAGCCGGGCCCGGAGCGGATCGAGACCGAGCTCGAGGCCTCGCGCGCGGTGCTGGCCCAGGCGTTGAACATGCTCCTCTTCTCAGACCTGCTGGAGCGGGTGCCGGCGGCCAACCGATATGTAGCGCGGGCGATCGTGCTGGGGCGTACCGTGCTGCATGACCATGGGGCCGTGCGCACCGTCGCGCTCCAGGGCATGGGCGCGCTGCCCGCCGGCGAGGAGTCCATTGTGCGGGTGCTGCGGCCGCTCGGCTATGCGCTGCACGGGGTCTATCCGCTGGAGCGCCTGAAGATGACGGGGCGGTCCTATGCGCAGGTCGACATGCCGGAGGAGATTGCGCAGTTCTTTCTCTCTGAGCTGCACCCGGAGCGCTTCTCGCCCGAGTTCCAGGCAGCAGTGGCGAGGGTGACGGCGAGCTCGGTCGACCCCCTCAGCGACGAAGCCAAGCTTTTGCTGGCGCAGCTCGAACAGCAGGGCAAGCTGCCGGTTGAAGACGCGGTGCGCCTGCTGCCGGTGCTTGCCGGGTGTTTTGGCCGGCACCACGCCGAGCCCGCAGAGCAGGACTACGAGCTGCTGCTGAAGGAGTCAGCCGAGATGGCGTGGATCGCGACCGAGGGCAACGTCTTCAACCACGTGACCGACCGGGTGGCGGACGTGGACGCGCTCGCCGCCGAGCAGAAGGCGCTGGGCGAGCCGATGAAGGAGACGGTGGAGCGCTCGCAAACGGGTCGCGTGCGGCAGACGGCCTTCCACGCAGCGCGGGTCGTACGGCGCTTTCGCACCGCAGCCGGCACCCTGAGCGAGCGCGAAGTGCCCGGCTCCTTCCTTGAGTTCATCACCCGGCTGCCGGTTGAAGAAGAAGGCGGCAAACTCGACCTCGGCTTCGACTCCTCCAACGCGCAGGCCATCTTCAAGATGACAGCAGGAAGCTAAGCCCGCGCAGGGCGGTCCTGGCCTCCTGCGGTCTCCTGAACATGGGTCGGGCTCGCCGGGCGCAACGCGTGGTTGTAGGCGCTGCATCTGGGTAGGCGAGGGAGATGCGAGATGGCGGAGGAAGAGG
>DASWUY010000231.1:0-8835 GCA_036401435.1 Acidobacteriaceae bacterium
CCGGCGGCTTCAACACGACCGTCGCGAACAGCAAGAAGTATGCGTACAACGACGGCGACGGTTCCACCTACTATGACGTCGAGTATCCCATTCAGATCCACGGCTTCGACCCCGACTTCCACTTCGTCGGCATGACCTTCAACCCGGAAAACTTCGCCGGGATGAAGGACAAGTACTTCCTCCTCAATGGCCGCAGCTACCCTGACACCGTCACGCCCGGCCCCCTCGCCACCCAGACCTCCGACGGCAAGCAGCACTTCGCACAGCCGCTGCCTGCCGTGATCAACATGACCAAGGGACAGAAAGCACTGCTGCGCATCTCGGACCTGGATGTCACGGAGTTCCAGACCCTGGCCTCGCTCGGCATACCCATGAAGGTCGTGGCGCTGAATGCGAAACTGCTGCGCGATCAGGCGGGCAACAACATGTACTACACAACCAACTCGATCACCCTCGGCGGCGGCGAGTCGCTGGATGTGATCCTCGACAGCAGCCTGGTGCCTGCAGGCAAGTACTACCTCTACACCCCTCAGCTGGACCATCTGTCCAACGACGCCGAGAACTTCGGCGGACTCATGACTGAAGTCAATGTCAACTAGGAGCACTGCAATGAGTCTGATACTCACCAAGAAAGCGTCCTTGAAACTACCGCAGGCCGTGGCCACGATCGCGGCTGTGGTGTTGCTCGCGGCGACGGCTCATGCTGCAGCTCCAGGCATCACGGGTCCCACATTTAACCTGCAGGCCAACACGTCATTTCTGAACCAGCCCGACGGCTCGTCGGTTTACTCCTGGGGCTACGGGTGTACCAGCACCCCGACCGGATACGCTCCAGCCGGCATCACCGGCACCTGTCCTGCCATGCAGCTCCCCGGTCCCACGCTGATTGTGACCGAAGGCCAGACAGTCACCGTCAACCTGACCAACAATCTGCCGGCGCCAGCCGGCAACACGTCCATCCTGTTTCCGGGCTTCACAGTAGCGGCCTCCGCGCCTGCCTCCCAGCCGACCTCGTGTACCAGCAGCACGCCGGTCGTTCCAGGGCTGCTCGTGACGGAGGCGGCCAACGGCTGCGCCGTCACCTATACCTTCACCGCGACCACGCCAGGCACGCGCGCCTACTACAGCGGCACCCAGAGCGATCTGCAGGTCGAGATGGGCATGTATGGCGCGGTGATCGTGCTGCCGGCGAACGTTCCGGCTGCCTGCAGCGCGGGACTGGCGGCAAGCAATGTCGCCGCCGAAGGCGCTCACGGTGAGACGGACTTCCGCTTGGCCCGCTCAGCCTATGACAACGCCAAGACCTGCTATGACCGCGAATACCTCTTCCAGTTCTCCGAGATGGACTCCAACATCCACAAGGCCGCCCTGGCCCAGGTGACCGCGCTCGGCACCTGCACCGCAGGCGCCGCCGGCTGCAGCCTCCAGGTGCCGACCGAGCCCTACAAGCCCCAGTACTTCATGGTGAACGGGCGCTCCATGCCCGACGACATGGACCCCAACTACGGCGTCGAGTACCCCAACCAGCCCTACAACGGCAACCCCCACATGCACCCCGGCGAACAGGTGCTCATCCGTGTCATCGGCCAGGGCCGCTGGCAGCACCCCTTCCATGAGCATGGCAACCACGTGCGCATCCTGGCGCGTGACGGCAACCTGATCCTCAGCCAGAACGATCCCAACAACTCGCTCGCAGGGCCGGCACTCTTCACCACCACGACCACCCCGGGCCTCGCTTTCGACGGGATCTTCTACTGGACCGGCAGAGGCTTGAACTGGGACGCCTACGGGCACCATCCCGGATCGAGCGACGCGAATGCGACCCTTCCCTGCACGCCCGACGCGAACGGCTATAACACCGGCGCGACTTCAGCGATCAACTACTACGAGTGGTGCGCCGACCATAACAAGCCACTCGAAGTAGCGCCCAACGGCGACATCGCCGGAGGGGGACCGGTCACGCTTCCTGATCCGAACATCCTCACCAACGGCAACTGGTACAGCGGCAGTCCCTACCTGGGCGTCGATGCCACCACGCGTGCCACCGGGCCCAACAGCAACTTCCAGCCCGCAAACACGCAAGCCAATCCCGAGCGTGGCTACGCCTTCATGTGGCACTCCCACAACGAGCGCGAGATCACCACCAATAACGTGTTTCCCGGCGGAATGATGATGATGATGCTCGTCGATTCGCGGGAATTCGTCATCAACGAAGCCAACTAAGCCAAGCCCCAGCACGAGGAGAGCAGCATGCAAGTCAAGCGTTTCGGAGCAAGCATCAAGACTGTGGTACTCGCGGGGCTCGCTACTCTCCTTGGAGCAGGTACGGCGCTGGCACAGGTGAGTCTGACCGCAGCACCCACCCAGGCCACTCTGCCCGACGGCACTAGCGTTCCCATGTGGGGCTACACCTGCGGCGCACCCGCCCTCGTTGCCACCACAACCTGCCGGGCCGCAAACCCTGGCGCAGCAGGCGGCTGGTCGCCGGTCATCATCACGGTGCCCATCGCGCCGGGTAGCACCACCGGTAGCCTGACGATCAACCTCACCAACAACCTCAGCTTCGCCAACAACAACAGCGTACCTACCTCGCTGACCATTGTCGGTCAGCTGGGTGGCGGCCTGGGTACCGGCTTTACGACTGCCAGCAGCCCCCAGCATGCGGAGCTGGGCGTCAGCTGGCCGGTGGCTGGTCAGCCCACGCCTTCGGCAGAGTTCACCCCGCCTGCGCAGGCGCCTCGTGTCCGGTCCTTCGGCACAGAGGTGCCAGTCGGCGGGTCTGCTTCGCTCACCTGGAGCGCACTCCGTTCCGGCACGTACCTGCTGGAGTCGGGCACACACCCGTCCATCCAGGGCACCATGGGCCTCTACGGTATCGTCGTCGTGACCGCGCCGCCGACCGCCACCCCCACCACCACGCTCCTCGGCATCACCACGTCCACTGAGGTTGCCCCTGGTACCGCCTACCCCGGCGTGAGCTATGACGCAGACGTCCCCTTGATCTTCAGTGAAATAGACCCCGTGCAGAACAAGGCTGTAAACACGGCCGTCAACACGTCCGGCTTCAGTGAGTCGACGGTATGGTCCGGGCAGCCCGGCGGCTGCGGCGACCCCACACCTGGGAACCCCAAGTACCAGACCTGCTATCCGCCAGTCGTCAACTACACGCCTTTGTATTACATGATCAATGGCGTTGCGTTTAACAAGACCAGCGCTCCCGCCTCCCTGTTTGCCTCTTCTCCGGGCATCCTTGCGCCAACCTCCGGCACCGGTTCCGTGCTGGTCCGCATGGTCAACGCCGGCCTGCGCATGCACGTACCCTCCATCGTTGGCTCGCAGGTCACGACCACGCCGCAAGGCGCCGCCCCCGCCCCGGTAGGCGGCTTCTCTCTCATTGCAGAAGACGGCAATCCGCTCCCGGGCACGCCCCGTGTGCAGAGCGAAGTCTTCATGGCCGCCGGCAAGACCTACGACGTCATGATCAACGCGCCGGCACCCACCGCCTCCGCGCTTGCCATCTATGACCGCGAGCTGAGCCTCTCCGCCAACGCCACCGGGCGCGATTCCGGCATGCTCGCCTACCTCAGCATCAATGGATCGGCGCTCCCCGCCTCGCCGGCACTCGCAAACGCCGTCGCTAACCCGGACACCTACAACTCGGTCGTCCCCAACGAAACGCTTACCATCTCTGATCCCGGCAAGGGCGTTATCGCGAACGATCTCAATGTCTTTGGCGTCGCCGTCAAAACTCCTCCGACGCAAGGCACGCTCACCCTGAATGCCAACGGCACCTTCTCCTACGTGCCCAACGCAGGCTGGAGCGGCGGCGACTCCTTCGTCTACCAGGCGAACGGCAGCGGCCCCACCGCCACGGTGACACTCGGCGCCGCTCCCATTGAGGCAGCGAGCGGCATCACTATGGGCTCCACCACCTTCACGTCCAACAGCCAGACGTTCCTCAAGGTCCCTCCGCCAGGCATCCTTGCGATCGCCAAAGACGCAAACGGCTACCCGCTCACCGTCAATGCGGCCAGCGTGACCAGCGTTCCGGGTGTCACCCTCACGGTGGACGCAAACGGCGGTATCAACGCCCTGAATACCAGTGGTCAGCCGACAACGGTCAGCTTCACCTACAAGGCCCAGAACTCGCAGGGCACGGTAAGCTCGAATACCGGCACGATCACGCTGGTCTTCCCCAAGGGCAGCGGGCTCGCCGTCAATGTCGTCGACGGCAAGACGAATGCCGCGCTCTCCGGCCAGGACTACCGCTGGATCATCGAAGAAGACAAGACCTTCTACGTCAATCCGAATAACACGGTGAACAGCGGCACCAGCGGCTCGAACAGCGTAGTCACCTACGGCGTCAACTTCCACGCCAGCCACATGCCGGTCGTGGCTCAGGGCTGCACCGGTACCTTGTCCTGCGAGGCTGGACAGACCGTCTACGACCCAGGCTCGAAGTCCCACGTGGCCGCGGTCTGCGATCTGGGCAATGGCAAGTGCCGGCCAGACACGACAGGCAATGGCGAACAGGCCGTGCTGCCCAGCAGCGTGGTGCTCGATCCCACCAAGCGGTACTACATCTCAGTACTCCCCGGCGACGCGGCCAACTCGTTCATCACCGCGAATACCAGCAGCTCCTGCGCCACGGCCACAGCCAGCAGCATCGCGACCTGCGGCCACGGCATGGGCGGTGCCCCCATCGCAGCCGGGCAAACCGCGGTTAGCGTGCTCGTGCAGCCTAACCCCTACCCCACCGGCCAGCTCTCCGTCTTTGTCTTTGAAGACGACTTCCCGCTCAACGGCGAGCAGGATGCCGGCGGCGGTGTCGACGTATTGGCCACCAATGAGCCCGGCCTCGGCGGCTTCCAGATTCACCTCTGGGACGCCATGGGCGGCAACGGCGACTTCACCGGCCAGATGACCTATGACATGTTCAACCAGCCGCTGACCAATAGCCTTGATGGCACGCCCGATCCCGCGAGCGGGTTCAATGCCTGCCCGATCCAGGCTGCCGCCAGCACCAACTCCGCCGGCATCACCGGCATGATCGTCACCTGCCCCAAGTATGAGTCGGATGGCAAGACGCTTTCGCCTCTCGCTGGTCAGGCCCTCATCAAGAACCTGATGCCAGGCCGCTTCGGCGTCATCGCCACGCCCGCTGCAGACCGCATCGCAAAGGGCGAGGAGTGGCACCAGACCAACACTCTGGACGGCCAGAAGGCGCACGATTCCTTCATCCGAATTGGCGAGCCCACCTACTTCCAGGAGTTTGGACCCGCCGGCTATCACGTCACCATCGGCTTCGCGAATCCGAAGATCATCCAGAGCCGGCTCGCCGGAGTCTGCGCGGGGACCGACGCGTTCGTCAGCCTGTCGTCAGGCAGCACCTGCGACAACACCGTGACCGGCACGGTCACCACCGAGCGCATGAGCCGCACGCCGGATGAGCGCCTTTATAGCAGCGGGTCCCACGACAGCTTCTATTGGACACAGTGCTACGTCAGCCTCGGCGATCCGGATGGCGAGGATTTCGCCTTCACCAAGTGCGATGCCAAGGGTAACTTCAGCTTCACCGGCATTCCCACCGGCCAGTGGCGCGTCACGGTCTTCGACCAGTGGAACGACATGCTGGTGGACGGCCTCTCCTTCCCGGTAGGCCTGGGCAATGGAACGACCGCCAAGCTGGGCGACCTCCCGATGAACCAGTGGCAGGCGAACGTCTACACCCGCACCTTTATCGATGACAACAAGGACGGTGTCTCGCAGTCGAACGAGGGTGGCATCCCATTGATCCCCGTGGCAGTGCGCTATCGCGACGGCAGCCTTGCCAACGGGTTGAACACCGACTTCAACGGCACGGCCAACTTCAACGAGACCTTCCCGCTCTTCAACTGGTATGTCGTCGAGACAGATACCACTCGTTACAAGAACACGGGCACGCACGTCGTCTATGACGCCGGCGGCCCGGCGGATCAGACGACGTCGTGCGGCACCGGCGGGACTGGCTCGTACCCCAAGTGCGGCAGCTCTGCAATCGGCGCCTTCCTCGCGAACACCTACGAGAACAATCCTCTGCCGGCCAATCTTCACGTCCCCGGCGCCTCCTACTGCGCCAGTGCAGACTGCTCGTCCGAGTCGATCCTGACGCCGTCCAACGCAGTCACCAACTCAACCGGTCGTATTGACCCGCCCTGGGTCGGTGGTGTCGAAGGCTGGCAGGGTTTCTCCGGCCAGAACAACTTCATCGAATTTGGCAAGGAGCCCTACGCTCCGGGTGAGACAGGCGGCATCAAGGGCCATGTGGTTTACGCCTCCACCCGCCCCTTTGATGACCCGCAGATGCTGGTACAGACGCAGTGGGAGCCGCTTGTCCCGCACGTGGCCATCAACCTCTACCAGGAGGGAACAGCGCCTGACGGAACCACGTCGCTGACGCTCGTGGATACCACGACGACCAGCAGCTTCGATGACTTCGCCCAGGGCTTCCGCGCCGACGGCAACCCGAACATGAACTGCCCCGGCCAGACTACCGGCGACCTCTTCTACTTCACGCTCCAGAACCAGCCCGACTTCCTGGATGTGTATAACAGCGCCCACACCGGCTCGCCGATGCACCCCCTGCCGTACAACTCGCAGTACAAGTGCTATGACGGCATGCATAACTGGAACCAGCTGCAGCCGGCCCCTTATGACGGCATGTACCAGTTTCCCAGCGTCACCGCGAGCGACCTGTCGTCCGGAAAGCCGACGGCGACCAACTGCACCATCTGCCAGGCCAATCACGCTGTACCTCCCACCGACCTCTACTACGGCCTGCCCATGCTGCCCCCGGGCAAGTACGTGGTCGAAGTGGTGCCGCCGCCTAACTTCGAGATCGTCAAGGAAGAAGACAAGAACATCCTCATCGGCGATAACTTCATCGCGCCTGTCACTCAAGAGTTTGGCGGTCTTGGCGATATCTTCATCCTGCCTGACCAGGCCGAGGTGGCGAGCGCCTACAACCCAAACAATGCCCAGAATGCAACCAACGGTCTCGGTGCGGTGCCCCTCAACGGGATCGTCCCCGGCTTTGTGCCCGAGCCCGTCTGGCCCTGCGTCGGTGAGTCGCGTATCGTCCCTGACTACATCAGCCTCTTCCCGCAGTCCCAGCAGGTAGCGCCCTTTGCAGGCGCCACGCGCAACCTCTGCGACCGCAAGGAAGTAACCCTCTCGCCCCAGGCCGGAGCCATTGCCAAGTTCTACATCTATACGTCCACGCATAAGGCGTCGAAGTTTACCGGCGGCATCACCGATGACTTCACCTCCGAGTTCGATCCGTTCTCACCGCAGTTTGGTGAGAAGTTCGCTCCGCCCAACATGCCCATCTCTATCAAGGACTGGACCGGGGCCGAGATCAGCCGCGTGTACTCCGACCAGTGGGGCACCTACGACGGTATGACCTACTCCACCTGGGAAGTGAACCCGCCCAACCCGACCGGCTACTCGCCCAACATGATGGTCTTCTGCATGAACGATCCCGGTGCAGGGTCGGCGCCTGACCCGCTCTACAACCCCGGCTACAGCAACTTCTGCTACGAGCTGCCGTACATGCCCGGGCAGACCCAGTACCTTGACACGCCCGTCGTCCCCACCTCGGCCTTCTCCGCCGGCTACAACCACCCTGACTGCGCCTACCCTGACGCAACCCCCGCGATCGCAGAAGTCGATGGCGATGGCAAGGGACCCTGGGTCAGCGCGGCCGGCAAGTCCATCACGATCACCGCACTCGGCACCCAGAGCGTGATCAACTACGGCTACTCGGGGCCGCAGGCCACCACGGCTCCTTTCAATAACAGGACCACGCCGCGCCACTACGGCTTTGGGAACCAGGGCACCGTAACCATCGGCGGCAAGACCGCCGGGATTACCGCCTGGAGCGATACCACCATCACAGCCACGGTACCGACCGGCATCCCCGCCTGTGCCCTGCAGCAGCAGCTCAAGTACAGCAGCACTATGGTCCCGGCGCTCTGCGGTGAGGTCGTCGTCACCACCGGCGCAGGCAAGCAGTCCATTGACACGGTCACCTTGACCGTCGGCGGCAAGGCACCCACCTATGTCAGCGGCAACGCGCCTCTCACCCAGGGGGGACCAGGCTCCATTCAGCAGGCCATTGACGCCGCATCCCCGGGCGACCTGATCATGGTGCCGCCGGGTACGTACAAGGAAATCCTCATCATGTGGAAGCCCGTACGCCTCCAGGGTGTCGGCGCTGCCTCAACCATCATCGACGCCAACACGCAGCCCGCAGGCAAGCTTGATCCCTGGCGGCAGTACATGGTCTGCCTCTTCGGGCTCGCTCCCGATGGCGCGGCCGCTACCGGTACTACCGGGTCGGCCCCTTCCAAGAAAAACACAGATCCGCAGCAGTGCCCTGCGGGCCTGGTAGGGAACTCTACCTTCACCGGCGGCATCAACGATCCGCAGGTCGACCGTCTCCCGCTTGAAGGCATCGTAGGCTGGGATACGACCACCAATGGCAACCTGGCGCAGCTGCTGCAGGAGCCAACCCTGCTTGGCGCCTACGAGGGAGCCGGCATCACGGTCCTTTCCAAGGGCGTCAACACTCACGGGGCCGCAGGCTACTTTGGCAGCGGCAATGAGGCGGCCTTCCCGACCGGGACGACCGTGCTCACCAAGCTCGACTGCGCGCTCTCGTCTATCGGACTGGGCAAAAACTATCCCAGCAACTTCCAGTGCAACCCGTCCCGCATCGACGGTCTGACCATTACTGACTCGTCTCAAGGCGGCGGCGGTGTCTTCGTCCATGCCTGGGGCCATAACCTCGAGATT
>DASWUY010000232.1:0-2003 GCA_036401435.1 Acidobacteriaceae bacterium
GTTCGAGTTATTTCTCCTCGAGCGGGGAGGTTCGAGCCATATGGGAGTAAGCTTGAGTCCAGCCCAGCAAGGTTTCTGCAGAGACTCACCTGGGCCGACCGGACTTCAGGCGTACTGCCATGGCCGGGTGCCCCCGGAGCCCACTCCAACAACGCTAACTGTCGGAAGACATGATAGAGAGCGACCAGGCGATTGCGAACGCTTTGCTCGCGGGCGTACCCCTTGATGCCCATTCGCTGAAGTTCGTTCTGGATTCGCTCCCTGTGGGCATCTCCTGGTCCTCCCTGTCAGACCAGAAGATTCTCTTCATGAATCGGCGCTTCACCGCCATCTTCGGCTACAAGGTGAGCGACTTCAGGAGCATCCCTGACTGGATCGCCGCTACCTTCCCGTTTGCTGAAGACCGCGAGCTTGCGTCCGACCGCTGGGCTGCCTCCTCTCCCCATCCTGAAGGTGCGAAGCTTGCGCTGGAGCCGATGGAGGTGCGCATCCGCTGCAAGGACGGCTTGGTAAAGACGATTCTGCATAGCGGCGTGGTTCTGCGCCGGGCGGGCTGGGCGCTGGCCACCTTTGTCGACATCAGTGATCGCAAGCGGGACGAATTGCTGCTGGCCGCCGCCGAGCGCGAAGCTCGCGAGGGCGAGGCCATCCACCGCCTGTTGCTCGACCACTCCCCGGGTATGACCATGGTGGCGCGGCTTGATGGTTCCTGCCGCTACGTGTCGCCCGGGGTGCTGCCGATTACCGGGTTCACCCAGCAGGAGTACCTGCCTCTGCCCTCCGCCGCCAAGTTCCACCCCAACGATGGCGATGCATGGCGCGCCGTCCTCGATCGTCTGCATGCAGGAACCATCTCGCAGACCTTCCGCATCCGCATTCGGCACAAGACGCGAGGCTACCGGTGGGTGGAGTCCACCCTTACCGGATACGTCGATCCCGCCTCCCAGCAGATGGCGGGCTACGTGGTGAACGTACGCGATATCGATGCACTCAAGAAGCGCGAGGACACGCTCGCCACGGAATACCGGCACCTCTCCAGGGTAGCCGCGCTCGATGACCTGACCCAGATCGCGAACAGGCGCACGTTCAACCAGACACTGGACGCTGAAACCGCGGCGCGATCGGGCTTGCGGCAGCTCTCGCTCCTGCTGTTGGACGTCGACTACTTCAAGCAATACAACGACCTGTACGGCCACCTGCCGGGTGACAGCTGCCTGAAGCAGGTGGCCCGGGTGATCGAGACAGTGGTGCGCAGGGATGCTGATCTGGCAGCGCGCTTCGGCGGCGACGAGTTCGTAGCGCTGCTCCCCGTCACCGACGAGGAGGGAGCGACCTTGATCGCTCGCGCCATCGCCGCAGGTGTGGCCAGGCTCGCCATCCCGCACGCCGGCAACCCGCACGGCATCGTTACTGTAAGCATCGGGATCGCCTGCTGGCCGGCAGGGGCGCGGCTGCGACAGAAGGCGCTGCTGGAGTGCGCCGATCAGGCGCTCTACCAGGCCAAGGGAAACGGGCGCAACACCTACCGGGCGCTGCAGTGTTCTCCTGACAGCCCTGAGGGTTGACCCGGGCGTAGCCGGACTTCTGCTCCCCACTCGGAGTTTCTGATATCCTCGCGTCTTCCGGCAGCAAGGCGGCACAACCTGAGCCGCCGCCGTCCAACTCAACGCAAAGCGAAACCCCCAGTGTCGAACCACAGGAGTCCCTCTGTTGCGCATCCGCGTACGTCAAGCCTCGTCTGCCCTTCTTTGTGCCGCACTCGCCGTGCTGGCCTGCCCCACTGCTCCAGCAGAGTCCCCCCTTCCGGCGCCCGTCCTTGTGTCTTCGAACTGGCAACTGCAGGAAGCCTCCAAGGTCGCCGGCACAGGCAAGGCTCTCTCTTCCTTGGCCTACAAGGCAGATGGCTGGTATGCGGCGACGGTCCCCGGAACCGTGCTGACCAGCCTGGTCAACGACAAGGTCTATCCAGAGCCGCTCTACGGCGAGAACAATCGTCCCGACAA
>DASWUY010000233.1:0-3139 GCA_036401435.1 Acidobacteriaceae bacterium
AGGCCCCGCGCTCCCCCGAGTAGCCGAACTCGATTCTTGCCTGCTCTACCCTGGCCGTAAACTTCACCGCGTTGCCCAGCATGTTCTCAAAGACCGCCCGCAGCAGGCGAGGGTCGCCCTTTGCGGCCAGCCCCGGCGCCACCACGAACTCGATCTTCCGGTCGGGATCTTGCTGCTCCAGTTCACCGGCCACCTCAAGCGCCAGCGCGCTCAGGTCTACCCGCTCCAGCACCAGGTCAGCGCGGGTGATGCGCGAAAGCTGCAGCAGAGCGTCACTCAGCTGGCCCATCCGCTGCACCCCGGCGCGGATGCGATGCAGGTAGTGCTTGCCCTCCTCCTTCAGCAGCTCGCCGTAGTCTTCTTCCAGTGCCACGCTGAAGCCGTCCACCGAGCGCAGCGGCGCACGCAGATCGTGCGAGACCGAGTAGCTGAACGCCTCCAGTTCCAGGTTGGTCGCCTCGAGCTCGGCCGTCCGGTGCCGCACCCGCTCTTCCAGTTCTCTATTCAACAGCCGCACCTCGGCTGCAGAGGCTTCCGCCGCGCGCCGGGCCGCATGCTCGCTCTCAAAGAGCGAAGCACGATCAATCGCCAGGGCAATCCGGTCCGCCACCACCGAGAGCAGCTGTTCGTCCTGCCCGGTGAAGGCGTACGGTCGCCGCCGCCCTGCAACCAGCACAGCGGTGGTGCCCAACGAAACAGGCAGCGGCAGGATCAGGATGGAGCGCATCTCCTGCTGCAGGGCAGGCACGCGCAGGCGAAAGACTTCAGCCTCGTTCAGCGTGACCGGTATCTTGTCGGTGCCGCTCTCGGCGAGCGGGCTATCCACGTCCAGCCTCATCCTGGTGCCCGGGGCGAGCGCGATCCCACTCGCCGCCGTGACCTCGATCTCACGCGCCTGCCACTGCAGCAGCGCCACGCCGTCAATCTCTGCCACGCGACGAAGACGCTCCAGGATCTCGGTGGTCAAGGCATCCAGGTTCAGGCGGGTCAGCCCGACATCGCTGATGGCCTGCAGCTTGGCCAGCCGCTGCGCAGTCTCACTCTCGCGACGCCGCAGCCGCCGCTCGTAGCCGAGCGAATAGAGGGTCACCATGATGAACAGCATGTCCAGGGTGCTGGCGAAGGCAACTGTAAGGCGCGCCTCGGTGCGTGCCCGTGCAGAGATCTCCATCCGCTCGCCCAGCAGTCGCCGCTCCTCTGCCTCCATCTGCGTCAGAACGGAGCGCAGTCGGTCCATCTCCGCTTGCCCCGCGCCATCGGTCAGGGCGCGGTAGGCTGCCTCCGGACCCTCCTGGTTCCTCACCCGAACCATGTCGTCGAGCAAAGCACGCTGCTGGCCGCAGAGGGAGGTCATCTCGACCATGCGCGTGAGCTGCGGCGGATTGTCCGCCACCAGGGTGCGCAGGCCTGCCAGCACGCCGGTAAGCTCCTGGCTGGCAGCCTGCTGTCCGGCCATGTACCGAGCGTCGCCTGTCCCCAGGTAGCCGCGCACCCCGGACTCCGCGTCCTTGACCAGGGCAAATGCATGCTCCAGGCCCGCGATGACCTGCCAGGTGTGCGCGACCCAGGCCTCGCTCTCGGCCAGCACCTGCTCGTCCCGGAAGGCCAGCCAAGCGTTCGCGGCTACGACCAGCACCGCTGCCACCAGGAGGCCGAAGACAATTCTTTCCAGCCGTGTACTCTTCATGCGCAGTCAGAGAGACGAGCTTGCACGGGCAGCCTTTTCCGGCAGAGACGGGGTTGTTGCGCGCCCGCTGCCGAAATCGAGTCTACCCGAGAGAGGAAGAGGCATGATCCGGCCCGGCCGGAGCAGGGAAGAGTGGCCCGGCAGCAGGAGCGCGCTCTCAGGCTGTAGGCGTGGCGCGCGCGTTGACCTTCGGCTCCATGAAGAACTTGCCCAGCGCCATCAGGCCGACCAGCAGGACCGCGCAGAGCGCGAAGACATGGCGCACGCCGATCCGGTTGGCCAGCAGGCCGGAGAGGACCAGGCCGGTGACCTGCGCTGTGTAGATCAGGCTCATCATGGTCGAGCCGACACGCCCCATCAGGGCAGGAGGCGTCTCCTGCTGCATCATGGTGGTAGCCGGCACGATGATGCCGGCCACGGATGTTCCGATCACAAGCGTCGAGACGATCGTAGCGGCCAGGCGGGGCACTCCGGCCAGCAGGCACAGTCCGGCTGCGATCCCGCCCAGCCCGGCATAGACCAGCGTCGCATTGCTCAGGTGTTTGCCGGCCGTGTTCAACAGGTTGACCCCGACAAACATGCCCACCCCGATCATGGCAGAGGCGACCCCGTAGGAGCGAGTGCTGGCATGGAGCGAGTCGCGCACGTAGACGGCGATCAGCGGGCCGAAACACCCCAGCACGAACATGCCCGAGGCCAGCGCCAGGATCACGAACAGCAACCCGGCATGGTGCACGATGAAGTGGATACCCTGGCGCATGTCGGGCAGAATGGATCCCATGCCCGTCTTCGGCTGTGGCTGCGCCTCGGACCCCTCGGTGACGGGCAGCGCGCCGGCCTCGGACTCGATCGCAGGCGTCACCGATGCCTTCAGGCCGCTGAGCGTAAGCGTCCAGATCAGGCAGCCCGATGCGAGGAAGCTCAAGGCATCCGCGAGATAGCAACTCGCAGCGCCGACAGACGCGACCAGGAACGCAGCGATCGCCGGCCCCACGATGCGCATGCCGAACATCACCTGCTGCATCAGGGCATTGGCCGAGCGCAACCCGTGCGTGGGCACAGCCGAGCGGATCGCGATGCCCTGCGCCGGGCCGAAGAAGCTGGACACGACACTGATGGCAGCAAGGATCGCGTAGAAGTGCCACAGCCTGCTCGCGACCAGCAGCAGCAACACCAGCCCGGCGCGGGTGAAATCGCTGGCTACCAGCGTCGGTTTGAGCGCCCAGCGATCGACAAAGACGCCGGCCAGAATGCCCAGCACGGCGATCGGTACCATGTAGGCAATCTGTACGCCGGTCACCTGCTGCGGAGTGGCATTGAGCCGGAAGGTCAGCACGCCAATGACGGCGAACAACGCCAGGAAGTCGCCGAAGGTGGAGATGATCTGCGCGATCCAGAGGCGGCGCATGACAGGCACGCGCAGCACCTCGGCCATTGAAAGAGGCGCCGCTG
>DASWUY010000234.1:0-3615 GCA_036401435.1 Acidobacteriaceae bacterium
GGCCTCGAGCTCGCCGCACCAGTACCCCTCAGGATGCTGGCGGGAGAAGAGGAGGTCGCGGGCACGGGCGATGGCTACCTGCACGGACTCGACGGCGGCGTCCATACGGCCGAACTTGAGCCGGGCGCCGGCCTGGCGGCCTGGCTGCTGGTGGGAGGGCCCGAGTGGTTCGTTCAACGGTGTTGTGCTCATCAGTGTTCTGGAGTTACATGTGTTGCCTGGATCAGGAACGGCACGGGTGCGGGTGGCCGCTCGCGTCTTTCAGTGGTTCGAGTGGTTCGAGTGGTTCAGCCGGTTCGAAGCATTGGACTCGCCAGATGCCCGGAATGGTTCCAATCCTTGGGATGGTTGCCCGGGTGGTTATGCTTCGCTCACCCGAGAGTACCGGACGTTCGCGGCACCCGCCGGTGCGAAGCCAGGACCGGGACGTGCGGCAGGGCCGCTCAAGACGGCAGCTGGCTGCCTGCGGCCTGTGCGATCTGTGCCTGAACAATCTCCGGGGGCAGGCCGAAGCGAACATTTTCCGGCATCACCTCGACCTCGTCGACGTCACCATAGCCGCGCTGGCTGAGGAAGGCTACCACTCCCTGCACCAGGACCTCGGGTGCGGAGGCGCCTGCCGTGACCGCGACAGAGGTGACACCTTCCAGCCACTCGGGCCGGATATCTTCTGCCTTGTCGATCAGGTAGCTCTTGGTGCTGAGGTTTTGCGAGACCTCGACGAGGCGGTTGGAGTTGGAGCTGTTGGTGGAGCCTACGACGAGGACGAGGTCGGCCTGATGGGCGACGTTCTTGACTGCCACCTGGCGATTCTCGGTCGCGTAGCAGATGTCCTGCGAGTGAGGGCCGGCGATGTTGGGGAACTTCTCCTTGAGGGCCTGGATGATGTCGCGGGCCTCGTCGAGCGAGAGAGTGGTCTGGGTGAGGTAGGCGACGCGGTCAGGGTTCGGGACCTGCAGGGCCTGCACCTCTTCAACCGAGGAGACGACCTGGGTGACGTCGGGCGCCTCGCCGAGAGTACCCTCGATCTCATCATGGTCGCGATGGCCGATGAGCACCAGCGCGTAGCCCTGTCGGGCGAACTTGATGGCCTCGACGTGGACCTTGGTGACGAGCGGGCAGGTGGCATCGATGACCTTGAGCCGGCGGTGCCTGGAGGTCTCACGAACAGCAGGCGAGACGCCGTGCGCCGAGTAGATGACGCGCATGCCCTCGGGCACCTGATCGATGTCGTCTACAAAGATCGCGCCCTTGCCGGCAAGCTCGTTGACGACGAAGCTGTTGTGCACAATCTCCTTGCGCACGTAGATGGGCGCGCCGAAGGTCTCAAGCGCGATGTTCACGATATCGATGGCGCGCACGACGCCGGCGCAGAAGCCGCGCGGCTTGAGCAAAAGCACACGCTTGCCGGACGCCTGCCTGCGAGGAGCGTCAAGGGTGATCTGAACGGTTGAGGTCACATCCATTAGTATACCGTGGCGCCTGTTACGGCGACAGGGCCAACCGAACCGCGGGTATGGGGTCGCCCGGCTCAAAGAAGCTGGCAGGACGGGGGCTTCGCGAACCAGACGGCCTGCATCCCACTCGGGACCGGGAATCGAGACCGGGAATCGGAAGGGGAGCAACGATGAAGCGAATGATCTATTGGGTGACCATTTTGTCCGGGGTTGGCGCAGCCTACCTGATGTATCGGCGCGGCGAGTCACTGGGTACGATTGCGAACAAGGCGGTCACGAATCCGATCGGAACCTTTGCCGCCGAGGTCAGGAACGCGGTCTGAGTGCGCCCCGCTTTACGGAAAACGCATGACCTCGCTGAGGGTTTTTCATAGCAGAGCCTGAGGCTTGGGGAAGGCGGGGTTTTTGGCACGCTTGCTCGAGGTGTGAGCGGCGGATGGACACGCGCGGGAGGCGATGCGGGGCCTGGTTCAGGAGGCCTCGCCGCTGTGCAGGTAGGCGAGGGCGGGCTTTGAGGCGCCGGGGCCGGACACGTGGTGTCCGGACAGGGGCAGAGGCGTGGTGCGGATGGGTCCAACCGCGGCCTCGAAGGGCCTGAGCCACTCGCGGTAGAAGGCGGCGAGGAAGAACAGGGTGAGCAGGAGCGCTGTCTCTGGCAGCGGGCGGAAACACAGGGTCCGCAGGGGTCCAGCCTGGAGGATGGCTGCGGCGTGGCCTTGCGCGAGCCGGTGCAGGGTCTGGTGGGCACAGGAGTAGGTGGCGCCGCACATGAGCAGGACGGCGGCGACGCCCCAGCGGCCATGACGGCGCCAGAGCAGGGCGACGGCTGGGAAGGCGAGGACCAGCAGGCGAGTGTCGTACTGGCGATGGTAGACAGGCAGCAGCGTCATCGATGCCATGGCGGCGAGCGCGAGCAGATGCTTCTCCAGCCCCTGCGGCATGCGCAGGGCGGGGCAGGCCCAGGCTAGCAGCAGCACGACCGAGAGCAGGCCGGCGAGCGCGTTGTCGACCGCTGGGCGGGTATCAAAGGCGCCCACCAGGGCCTGCAGGTTGGTCACCTGCATGGCCTCCACATGGCCGCGGGTGGGGTCATTGGCATTGCCGGCGGTCTCGTTCCCGGCCACATTCGCGGCCAGCTCCGGCTCCCAGTGCCGGGATGCGGGGCGGCTGGCGCACCAGAGGGAGGTGACCAGGGCGAAGACGGCGAAGGAGCCGGCGATGAGGAAGAAGGCCTTCCTCCACCGGGCGCCGGCAAAGAGCAGGTAGAGCACGGGCAGGGCGGCATCGTGCGGCTTGAGCAGAAGGGCGAGGCTGAGGCAGGTGACCGCGACCCAAAAGAAGCGCTGCCGCAGGAGGCACCAGAAGCCGATGACCAGCAGCGAGATGACGATGCCCGAGACCTGGCCTTCCATGAGCAGGATGGTGCTGTCGGCGGCGAAGGCGGCAAGGACGACGATGGGAACCGTGGCGCCGAGCGCGAGGCAGAGGTCGGCGACGAGCAGGACGGCGAACGAGAAGAGGCCGGCGATCATCCCGTCCCAGATGGTGTGAGCGGCGCCATAGGGGAGCGCCGCGAGGGGCGCGAGCACGGCCAGCGAAAAGGGGGGATAAAGCGCGGAGTAAGGCACGAAGACACCTTCGTCGTCGGTGCCATGCGCCTCAGAGTAGGCCTGGTGGGTCTGGCTCTCGCTGTACGGGTCGCAGCCCTTGAGCAGGCAGCGGGCGCTGGCGTAGGGCTGCTTGAAGTCGATGGAACGCAGAACGCTGTACTCGTTTTCGTAGCCGCGAACGATGAAGAAGGCGAGGCTGAGCAGGAGCAGGGCGAGCGCGAGGCCGCGACGCTTGTTGAGGTGCGGCGAGGAGGTCCGGAATGGGAGTAATTGGAGCATAGGGGCGAGCCTTCGAGCGCGCGCGGGCAGTTCTGCCCCCTGGGGCTGCCTGGCGCGAGGAGGCCTGCCTGCTCTATCGGCGGGAGAGGCTGGGAACGTGAGTGGCAGCGGGTAGGCGGCGCCCACCCCCAAGGGCGGATGGGGTCCGGGGGTGAGCGAGTGCGGCGGCTAGGGTGTGGGCGCGGTGGCGCTGAGGGCGGCGGCCGGCTGGGACGGCGCGAGCCACCCGCTGGGGGTGGAGTGCGCGATCTTGAGCTCTTCTTCACTCA
>DASWUY010000235.1:0-9806 GCA_036401435.1 Acidobacteriaceae bacterium
TCGTGGTCCTTGCCTTCTGCGGGCTGATCCCCTCTGCCCTCGCCCAGCAAGTCACCCCAACCGAGCTCGGCATCGGCTACTACGGCCAGACAAACACCAACTTCGTCAACACGCCCTACGCCTATCGCAGCGGCTACTCCGGCCCCTTCGCGCGCTTTACCTTCAACCTCAACCGGTCCATCGCACTCGAAGCCTCTGCCTTCGACTCCACCGATCTGGTGACGGCTCGTGTTTTGCGCCTACTTTGTGACAGAAGCCGAATGGCGAGAGCTCAAGCCAAAGATAACCGCGCTGATCCTTTCTCCTTCGGGCGACCCGGCCCATGCCGCAAGCACAGCGTCCGCAAAGGTCGCAGGAACTCTATCTCCCGTCCATCACCCTGTGAATCTGCAGCGCGGACCAGTCCCCAAGTTTTCGGAGCGGACCACAACGGCGTATCGACAGCCACGTGCTCGACGTCAGACTCCATCGGGTTCTAGATCGCTCGCCCGGAGACCAGCCAGACGTTGCCCCGCCCGGAACCTGCTTCAGGAAGATATTCGCAAGCCCATCAGGAAGGCCGTCGAGGGACCGATCGTCGATGGAGGTGGCGGCCTACCATGCGCGGGAGCAAGTTGGGCGACTTCACAACCAGGTTAGGCTCGCTGAGAGTGAAGTATCGGTTGATCTACCCTCCGAGTAAGTGGCTTTTCTATCGCAAACCACATTGCCACGCCGTAGATCACGGTTGCCGCAAGACTCACGAGTGTGCTCTTGAACTGAAGCCTGGCAGTGTGGTGAATGAGGTAAACCGAATAACTGATGGTGCCCATCCCCACCAGTGGAGCAAGCTCAAAGAACCATTTGGCGCCACCAGAGAGTGCAAACATGAACACACTGGACACCAACAGCAAAGACGCTTCATAGATCGCCACGTTTCCCATGGCCGTATTACTGTAGGTTGTGATGCCTGCCCGGCCGAGAACTCCGAACATACCCACGGCGACAACTGCTGCTCCTGCACAAGCGAGGTGAAATTGTTTCGAGCCGTTGCATGTTGTCTTGAGCCTGGGCCAGTAAAGAGCTGCCAAAGCACCGGCTGCCAGAGTGTCCATGCGGAAGGGAAGCAGCATGAACACAGCCCATCCGTTATCGAAAGAGTGCGTACCGGCAAAGCGGGCCACAGGTGCGATGAACAGCAGGGAAATGGTTAGCCGCTCCAGATGTTTACCGCTCAGGAAGTAAACGGCGACTGGCCACAGCAAGTAAAACTGCTCTTCGACCGCAAGGCTCCAGAGCGCACCGAGCTGCGGCGGGATATCAAAGTGCATCGGGCTTGCGAAGTTCATCAGGCCGAAGTAAAGCCAGCCATGCGCCATCCAGCCTGCACCCAGGAGCAAGGTCACAATGATGAGCAGCATGGCATAAGGCGGCAGAATGCGTCGGGCACGCTTCTTGTAGAAATCTCCAAGGTACGGCCCGAAGGACTTACCCTTGGTTCGCAGAAGAACTGAGGTGATGAGATAGCCGGACAGAACAAAGAACAGGTCTACGCCAGCCCACAGCAGCTTTGCGCGGAAATAATGATGAATCACAACGGAAAGAATTGCAAGTCCTCGCACCCCATCGAGACTCCGGTTTCTCATGCTGGCTGGATTTCCCTCAAGGACATGCAAAAACTAAACAGTATGTTCCGACAGAACGATACTGATGAAGAGTACTACCGCGGGCGTAATGCAGGCTGCCTCGATTGGATACAGGCTCTCGCTCTTACTCGTGAAGCGACTCTTTAGGTGGCGGCTGCAGCGGACTTGGCTGTTTTTCTGGCTACGCACGCGCCGCGCCGATCTCTCGAGACCGCTCCAGCACCATGCACCGGCCGCCAACCTTGGAGCTGGGCCAGCCTCCTGCTCAGCGACTGCCGGCAAGATATGGACCACAACCGAGGACGGGCACGCCAGCGAGTGCGCCCACAATCTCGGTTAAGTCACCGGCTGGGTCCATACCCATGCCGCCCCATGCGCACGCACACACCGCATGCCTGGCTTCGGCGGCTCCGTCACCCCTGCCCGCGCTCCACTACCTCGCCCACCCGAAACATCGTTCCCTCCGCGAAATGCCCGGCCAGCACCTGCAACCCCACCGGCAGCCCCTCCCGCGTCGACCCGCACGGCACCGAGAGCCCGCAGATCCCCGCCAGGCTGGCCGTCACCGTGTAGATATCCGCCAGGTACATCGCCAGCGGATCGTCCACCTTCTCCCCCAGCTTGAACGCAGCCGTCGGCGCCGTCGGCGTCACGATCGCGTCCACTCCCTCGCTCCCCTGCCGGAACACGTGCAGGAAGTCCTCGGCCAGCAGCCGCCGCACCTGCTGCGCCTTGCGATAGTACGCATCGTAGTATCCCGCGCTCAGCGCATAGGTCCCCAGCATGATCCGCCGCTTCACCTCGGCGCCAAATCCCGCGTCCCGCGTCTCCCGGTACATCGCTCCCAGCGTGCCTGCGTCCTTCGCCCGGTACCCGTACCGCACCCCGTCAAACCGCGCCAGGTTTGAGCTTGCCTCCGCCGTCGCCAGCACGTAGTACGCCGGCACCGCGTACCGCGTATGCGGCAGCGACACAGCCTTGATCTCCGCCCCCGCCGCGCGCAGCGTCTCGATCGCGCCCTCCACCCGCTCCCGCACCTCAGCGTCCAGCCCTTCGCCGAAGTACTCCTTCGGCACCCCGATCCGCAGCCCGTTCACCCCGCTCTCACCCGACGCGGCCCGCAGCGACTCGCCATACGCCGGCACCGGACCGGTCGACGAGGTCGCGTCCAGCGGATCGTGCCCGGCAATGACCTCCAGCACCGTCGCCGCATCCCGCACCGTGTTGGTAAGAGGCCCTACGCGGTCCAGCGATGAGGCGAACGCGATCAGCCCGTACCGCGACACCCCCCCATAGGTAGGCAGCACGCCTACCACCCCGCAAAAACTCGCCGGCTGCCGCACCGACCCACCCGTGTCGCTGCCCAGCGTCGCCACCGCCATCCCCGCCGCCACCGCCGCCGCTGACCCGCCACTCGACCCGCCCGGCACCCGGTCCAGCGCATGCGGGTTCCGCGTCGGCCCGTAGGCCGAGTTCTCGTTTGACGACCCCATCGCGAACTCGTCGCAGTTCAGCTTGCCCAGCACCACCGCCCCGGCCTCTTCCATCCGCCGCACCGCCGTCGCCGTGTAGGGCGCATGGTAGCCCTCCAGCACCTTCGATCCCGCCGTCGCCTGCTGCCCCGCAATCGTCAACACATCCTTGATCGCCACCGGCACCCCCGCAAGCGCCGGCAGCGGCTCTCCCGCCCGAGCCATCGCGTCAATCCGCTCCGCCTGCCCCAACGCCCGCTCCCGATGGACCGCGAGGAACGCGTGGATCGCCCCATCGCGCAGCGCCACCTGGTCCAGGCACGCGCCCGCGATGTCCCGCGCACTCGCCGTCCCCCCGGCAATCGCCCCCCGTACATGGTCGATCGACAGCATGTTTACTGCCTGGAACGCCTTCAGACTCTCAGCCGGCATGGTTATCGCTCGATCACTTTCGGCACCTTGAAGAACACTCCATCGGTCGCCGGCGCCTGCTCCATCACTGCGCGCCGCTCAAGCGATGGCACCGGCACATCCGCCCGCAACCCATCGCCCGCTGCCCCCGCCCGCGTACCCCGCGCCTCGCTCAGCAGTTCATTCACCTGGGCCATCGGCCGTACCGCAGTGGTGTCCAGCTCGTTCAGCTCTGCAATGTGCCCCAGGATCGCGTTCAGGTCCTTCTCCAGCCGCCCTTCTTCCGCTTCCGTCAGCTCCAGCGACGCCAGCGCAGCCACGTGGCGCACCTGCTCCCGGGTCACCCTCTGCCCAGGCACCGCGCCTTCCCTCTCCGTCCCTGCCTCACGCTCGGTCGTCATCCCCCAGAGTATAGCCGCTGTCACGCCGCCTACTGCACGATCAGCGTCAGCACCGCCTGTCGCTCCGCCCCCGGAAAACTGCCTGTCACCGTGATGGTGTAGGTTCCAGCCGGGGTCGACCCCACTTCCCCGCCACCCGGCGGCGTACCCGTCGCCCCCCCACTCGCGTGCACCCCGCACGCCGTAGGCGCCAGCATCAGCATCCCCGCTACTGCAACCGCCCCGAACGCCCGCGCACCCCTGCCCCGTCGCAATGCAAACGGCAGCAGCAGGCTGGCCAGGACTCCTGCCAGCGCCCCGCGCACCCCATACCGCGTCACTACCGACGCTCCGCTCACCCCGGTCTTGATCTGCACCTGCAGCGAGCCGGACGCCCCTCCGGCCACGGACAGGCTAATCGGATTCAGCGTGCACACCGCGTTCGCCGGCGCTCCCGCGCACGTAAACGTCAGCGTCCCGCTGGATGCGCCCACCGGCGTCACCGCCAGGTTGTAGGTCGCCGTCTGCCCGCTCGTGGTCACGTCCTTTGGCGATCCCACGACCGTCAGCGCGAAGTCCTCGCCCGACCCCGCTAGCGCCGCCGTCAGCGTGCCACTGAGCGATGGGCTGCTTACCGTCAGCACCCCCGTCGCATGTCCCACCTGCGCCGGCGTAAAGGCGACACCCACCGCACAGTTCGCTCCCACCGCCAGGCTCGCTCCGCAGCCGTTCGACGCGATCGCGAACCCCGGTCCCCCGCTGGCCACCACAACCAGTCCGCTCAGCGCGCTCGTTCCGTTGTTGTTCACCGTCACCACCTGCACGGGCGTCTGCGCCCCCACGGCGTACGCTCCAAAGTCGACGGACACCGGCGTCAGGCTGGCCGTCGGCGGCAGCACGCCCGACCCCGTCAATGTCACCGTCTGGCTCCGCGGCGTGTTGTCCGTCACCACCAGCGTGCCCGACTCCGTCCCCGCGGCCGTCGGCGCATAGCTCACGTTGATCGTGCAGCTCAGCCCTCCGCCCAGCTGGCTGCCGCAGCCATTGCTCACCAGAAAAGGCCCTGTCACCTGCGTCGCAATCAGCCCCAGCGTCGCTCCCCCGGAGTTGGTCATCGTCACGCCCTGCGCCGCGGACACCGTCCCAACCACCTGCGGCGCAAACGTCAGCGCATTCGTCGACAGAGTATCGGTCGCCCCCGCCATGGCAGTTCCTGACAGCGTCGCTGTCTCTGTCTCCGCCCCATCCGTCACGGTCAGCGTCCCCGCCTGCGCCCCGGCTGCCGTCGGCTGAAAGCGCAGGGTCAGCGTGCAGCTCGTACCCGGCGCCAGCGACGTTCCCGTGCACGTGTCCGCCGTCAGCCCGAACGCCCCAGTCACCACCGGCGCTGTAGTCTGCACGGTCGTCGTCCCGGCGTTCGCCACCGTCACATTCTGCCCCGGCGAGGTCGACCCCACCGCTACCGCCGCGAAGGTCACCGCCGTCGGCGTCAGCACCAGGAAGTGCGGTGGCGTCCCCTGTCCATCCAGCGATACCGCCGCCGTCCCCCCTCCGCCGCTCACGCTCACCGTCAGCGTTCCTCGCCGGTCCCCCAGCGCCGTCGGGCTGAACACCACCTGCACCACGCACGTCGCGCCCGGCCCCAGCGTGCTCCCGCACGTGTTGCCCGCCACCCGGTAGTCGCCCGTCAGCACCGGCAGTCCCAGCTGCGCCGCAATCCCGCCCGTATTGCTCAGCGTCGCGCTCTGCGCCGCCGTGCTCTTGCCCTCCTGCTGCGATCCGAACTCGAGCGTCGCCGGGCTAAAGCCAATCGCCGCCGCCGCGCCCGTCCCCGTCAGCGTCGCCTGCGCCTGCTGCCCAGACCCCGTGCCGCTCACCGTAAGCGTCCCCGTCACGCTCCCCGCCACCGTCGGGTCAAACTCCACCGCCAGCGTGCACGTCGCGCCCGCCGCCAGCACGCTGCCGCAGCCGTTGCTCGCTACGATGAATCCGCCAGAGATCACCGGAGTCTGCAGCGTCACCCCCACCCCGCCCGTGTTCCCCAGCATCAGCGTCTGCGCCGCGGACGCCGTGTTCACCGCTGTCACTCCAAAGCTCAGCGCCCCGGGCGTCAACGCAAGCGCCCCCGGCGCCACCCCGGTTCCCTCCAGCGCCGCCGTCACCTGCCCTCCGGCAATGGCGCCCGGCACCGTCAGCAGCCCCGATCGCGTCCCCACCGCGGCCGGCGCAAAGAGCACCTGCAGGCTGCAGCTTGCGCCCGCCGCCAGGCTGCCCCCGCACGTGTTTGAAACAATCCGGTAGTCCCCTGAAGCACTCGGCGTCCCCATCTGCACGGCCACGCCGCCCGTGTCGGTCACCGACACACCCAGCGTCGCCGTCTTGCCCAGCACCACCGCGCCGTAGCTCAGCGAGCCCGGCGTCAGCGTCAGTGCCCCTGGCGCCAGGCCCGCTCCCGTTAGCGCGGCCGTCGCCGGGCTGCTGCTGAACTGCCCCGGCAGACTCAGCCCGCCCGTGCGCTGGCCCGCCGCGGTCGGCGCAAACGTCACCAGCAGCGTGCACGTGGCGCCCGGCGCCAGCGTCGCCCCGCACGTCGTCGCGCCCAGCTCGAAGTCCCCCGTGACCACCGCCGCGCCCAACGTTACCGGCGCGCCTCCGCCATTGGTTGCCACCTCGGTCATCGCCGCGCTCGTCGCACCCACCACCGTCCCGGGAAAACTCAACGTCGCCGGGCTCAGGCTCACCGTCCCTGGCGTCACCCCGGTCCCTGACAGCGCCGCCTGCGCCGGGCTTCCCGGCGCATCGCTCGCCAGCGAAAGCGTTCCATGCCGGGTTCCCGTCGTCGTTGGGCTGAAGACCACCTGCATCGTGCACGTCCCGCCCGGCGCCAGGCTCGCCCCGCACGTGCCCGCTGCAACCGAGTAGTCTCCGCTCGCCGTCGGCGCCTGCAGGTGGACCATCACCCCTCCCGCATTTGCCGCCACCACTGCCGTCGCCCCCGAGCTCGCACCCACCGGCACCGCGCCGAAGCTCACCGCCCCCGGCGTCAGCGACACCGACCCTGGCGCCAGCCCAGTCCCGTCCAGCGTCGCCACCAGAGCGCCCCCGCTTGCCGTGTCCGGCACCTGCAGCTGCCCCGCCCGGTCCCCTGCCTGCTGCGGGTGAAAGACCACCTGCATCACACACGTCGCCCCTGCCGCCAGCGACGACCCGCAGGTGTTTCCGCTCAGCTGGTAATCGCCCGTCACCGTCGGCGCCTGCAGCGTCACGGTCGTCCCACCCTGGTTCGCCAGCGTCACCTGCTGCGCGGCGGAGCTGCCCTGCACCACCACCTCGCCGTAGCTCAGGCTGGTCGGCGTCAGCGTCAGCAATCCCGGCGTCAGCCCGGTTCCGCTCAACGCATCCGTCACCTGCCCCCCGGCCATCGTGCCCGCCAGCGTCAGCGTTCCCGTCCGCGCTCCCGTCCCCGCCGGATGAAACACCACCTGGACCACACACGTGGCCCCTGCCCCGAGCGACGATCCGCACCCATTCGCACTCACCTGGAACTCGGCCGTCACCGCCGGCGCCTGCAGCTGCGCCGCCACCAGCCCGGTGTTGTCGACCGTAATGCTCAGCGGCTGCGAGGCCCCGCCCTGCAGCACCGACCCAAACGCTGCCGGGCTCGGACTCAGCGTCATCGTCGGCGCTGCCGCACCCGTTCCGCTCAGCTGCGCCGTCGACGGGCTCCCGACAAAGCTTCCCGCCACACTCACCAGCCCGGTCCGCGCGCCCACCGCCGTGGGCTTGAACGTAATGCCTGCCGTGCAACTCGCCCCCGCCGCCAGCGTCGCTCCGCAGTTTGTCGTGCTCACCGCGAAATCCCCGCTCGTGCCCGGAGCCTGCAACTGCGCCGCCGCCCCGCCCGTGTTCGTCACCGTGATCGTCTGCGCCGCCGACATCCCGCCCACCACCGTCGCTCCAAAGACCAGCGACCCAGGGCTCATCGTGATCGCCGCCGGCGCCACCCCCACCCCGCTCAGCGGCACCTTCGGATTGCCTGCCTGCAGGTTGCTCCGGATCGCCAGCAACCCGGCGCGCGTACCCACCGCGGTCGGCGTAAACGTCACCTGGATCGCGCAGCTTGCACCCGGCGGCAGCGCCCCGCAGCTGTTGCTCGCCACCGCATAATCCCCAGTCATCGCCGGCGCGTTCACCTGCACCGCGACCCCGCCCGTGTTCGTCACCGTGATGCCCTGCGCTGCCGTCGTCGCCCCCACGGGGGTCGCGGCAAAAGTCAGCGAGGTCGGGGAAACACTCAGCGCCCCCGGGGCCACGCCCGTCCCGTTCAACCCGGCCGTTACCTGTCCCCCGGCCACGTTCGCCTGCTGCGTCAATAAGCCCGGCCGGCTCCCCACCGCGGTCGGCGCAAACGTTACCTGCACCACGCAACTCGCACCCGCAGCCAGCGTCGCCCCGCAGCTGTTGCTCGCGATCCCGTAGTCTCCTGGCACCGTGGCCGCCTGCAACTGCGCCCCGCTGCCTCCCGTGTTCGTCACCGTAATGCCCTGCGCCGCCGACACCGACCCCACCACCGTCGCGCTGAACGTCAACGAGCCCGGCGTCAGCGTCAGCGCCGCCGGCGCGACCCCGCTTCCATCAAGCGGCACCACCAGCGGACTTCCCGGCTGGCTCCCCGGCACTGATAACGTTCCCACCCGGTCCCCGGCAGCCGTTGGCGCAAAGGTGACCGCCAGCACGCAGCTCGCCCCGCCTGCCAGCGTGCTCCCGCACGTGGTCGAGCTCAGCGCATAATCACCCGCGATTACCGGCGCCTGCAGCGCAACGCTCGCCCCTCCCGTGTTCGTGATCGTTACCGTCTCTGCCGCCGAGACCGCCCCCACATTCGTCGCCGGAAAAATCAGCGACCCCCGCGTGGCGCTCAGCGCCCCCGCCGTCACCCCGGTCCCATCCAGGCTGCTCGACAGCTGCCCCCCGCCCACATTCGCCGTCACCGTCAGCGTCCCCGGCCTGTCCCCGGCAGCCGTCGGCGTAAACGTCACCCCGATGCTGCAGTTCGCGCCCCCCGCCAGCGTCTGCCCGCAGCCATTCGTCGCCGCATAGTCGCCTGTAGTCGACACCTGGCTGATGGTCATCGCCGAGCTGCCCGTATTCTGCAGCACAAACGTCGCCGCCGCGCTCGCCGTCTGCACCTGCTGCGCCGGCGTAAACGTGTAACTCGCAGGCGTCAGCGTCCCGGTCGACGGCAGCGAGGTCAACCCCAGGCTCCAGATGCCGCGCCCATACGTCGCCGCCTCAAGCAGGCTCTTCCCGCCCGCGTTGTAGATCTTCAGCTCGGTCACCGGCGCATTCGGCAGACCTCCGCCATACAGCGCCCAGCAGTAGTTCGTCGGCGTCGCGCAGCTCGCGATGTTGGTCGTCCAGTACACGCCCGTATCGAGCGCCACGTAGACCGTGCCGGCAGCGTTCGGGTCCACCACTACGCTGTTCGCCGGCGCCGAAGGCAGGCTGTTGGTCAGGTTCAGCCAGTGCGCGCCCCCATCCGTCGATCCGTACAGCAGCCCGCCTGAGACGCCATTCCCCGCCACCCCCTGCACCGTGACATACACCGTCTGCCCCGTCGCATCATGCGGGTCCACCGCCACGCTCGACGCCGCAAATCCCCCGGGGTTGAAGTGATAGTTGCTACTCGCCGCATTCGTTACCGGCGACTCGTACAGGTCGACCCAGCTCGTCTGCCCGCCCCCCTGCGGCACCGCCGAGGTATACACGTGCCCAGGCACCACGCCGCCCCCGTCGTAGGGTCCGGCCATCCCCGCATAGATCTGCTCCCCTCCACTCGCTCCCGCTCCCGCCGCAATCGACCGCAACTGCGCATTGCCATTGCAGAAAGGCTGCTGGTCCCCGTCCAGCATTGGGCT
>DASWUY010000236.1:0-5928 GCA_036401435.1 Acidobacteriaceae bacterium
CGTCCACGTAGAGGACGATGTTCTTGAACTCCTCATAGAAGACGCGGGGCTGGACCTCAAAGGAAGCCTGCGCGTTCTTCAGCTGGTCCTCAAGGGCGAGCATGGACGCCCAGGCATGCGGCGCGAGATACAGCGTATTCGCAAGACCAGCGCCCCAGCCAAGAATGGCGACCACCGAGGCGATGCGGACAAAGCTCCACACTCCGATGCCGGAGGCGCGCATGGCCGTGATCTCGGAGTCCGCGGCCAGGCGGCTGAGGCCCAGCAGCACCCCGACCAGCACCGCCATGGGAATGGTGACGGTGAACATGTTGGGCAGCATGAAGAGGAAGATCTTGAAGACGGCCCCGGCCGAGCTGGTGTTGCGAATGATGAGCTCAAGCAAGTGGCCGAGATCGCGCGTGAAGAGGACGAAGGTAAACAGCGCCGCGCCGAGCAGCGCGTGCGAGACGATCTCTCGCAGGATGTAGCGATTCAGTAGGCGCATCGGCGTATGGCTAGTTTACAGCGGCCCCAGCGGCGGCCGGCGTGTAGTGGCGCAGGCGCAGGCTGTTGGCCAGCACGCTTACCGAACTGAGGGCCATGGCGGCGCTTGCGACCGAGGGGCTGAGCAGCAGGCCGGTGAGAGGGTAGAGCAGGCCGGCGGCAAGCGGGATGCCGAGCACGTTGTAGCCCAGCGCCCAGGCCAGGTTTTGGCGCATGGTGCGGCGGGTGTGACGGGCGAGCGCGATTGCGCGGACGATCTCCGACGGGCGGCCGGTCAACAGGATCGCATCGCCTGCGTCCCGGGCGAGGTCGGTGCCGGTGCCAATCGCAAGCCCTGCATCGGCCTGCATCAGGGCGGCTGCATCGTTGACCCCATCGCCGACCATGGCCACGCGGTGACCCTCTGCCTGGAGGCGTGCGATGCGGTCCAGCTTGTCCTCGGGCAGCAGGTGCGCCTGCCAGGCCTGGACCCCTGCTGCGTGGGCTACCGAAGCGGCCTCCTGGCTGGAGTCGCCGGTGAGCATGAGGGTGCGAAGGCCCATGCGGTGGAGCGCGGCGATCGCAGCGGCGGCGCCCTCGCGCATCGTGTCCCCGGCCACGAGCATGCCCAGCAACTGGCCTCCCAGCGCGACGTAGAGCCGTGTGCCCGGGGCTGCGCTGTCGTCGAGCGCGTCCAGACTGTCGGCCACGCCGAGCTCCTGCAGCAGGCGCTGGTTGCCGGCTACTGCGGGCAGGCCGTTGACCCGGCCCGTGATGCCTCGGCCGGGCACGGCCCGGATCTCGGTTGCCAGCGGAGCGTGGATCTGGTGTTCGGCTGCATAGGCCAGCACAGCCGCGGCCAGCGGGTGCTCGGAGCCTTGTTCGAGTGCGCAGGCGACGCGCACCAGCTCCGCTGCGTCTGCTCCTGCGTCGAGTCCCGGCGCCGGCACAACGAGGGTGATGCGTGGTTTGCCTTCGGTCAGGGTGCCGGTCTTGTCAAAGACGACCGTGTCGACGCCGGCCAGCCGCTCCAGCTCTTCTCCGCCCTTGAAGAGGACGCCGAGTTGTGCGGCACGCCCGATGGCAACAGTCAGTGCAGCCGGAACAGCCAGGCCCATGGCGCAGGGGCACGCGATGACCAGCACCGCGATCGCGACTGCAAGCGCGCGGCCGGGATCGCCCGCAGCAAGCGTCCAGAGTGCGAAGGTGAGCACGGCAATGCCGACAACGATCGGCACAAAAACACGGCTGACACGGTCGGCCAGCAGCTGCATGGGTGCGCGGGAGGCCTGGGCGGACTGCATGAGGGCGATCATCTGGCCGAGCATGCTGCCAGCGCCCACGGATGTTGCCCTGTACCGCAGCAGGCCATCGTAGTTGAGCGAACCGCCGATGACTCGATCCCCAGCCGCGCGCACGACGGGGAGCGACTCACCGGTAAGCAGCGACTCATCGACGCTGCTTACGCCTTCAAGGACGAGTCCGTCGACGGGGAGCCGCTCGCCGGGGCGGACGAGGACGATGTCGCCACTGGCAACCTCAGCCAGCGGCAGGCGATGCTCCACTCCTTCGCGGAGGACCACGGCTGTCTCTGGCCGCAGCGCCGCAAAGCCCTGCAGGGAGGCCAAGGAGCGGCGACGGGCGCGCGCATCCAGCCAGTTGCCCAGCAGCAGGAAGCCCAGGATCAGCAGGACCGAGTCGTAGTACACCTCTGGCCTGAGGTGATGGGCGAGGAAGAAGCCCGGCGCAAGGGTGGCAGCTGCGGAGGAAAGAAAGGCGGCCAGGGTGCCGAGCGCGACCAGCGTGTGCATGTTGCTGGTGCGGTGCAGCGCTGCGCTCCAGGCTCGGCGATAGATGGGCCCGCCGGCCCAGACCATGCCCACCAGCGTGAGCGCGAGCATGGCCAGGCCGGTGACCGGATGCGCCAACGCAGACAGCCCAGGGAGCAGGCGGTGCGTGGCCATGTTGTCTGCGGCCGGCGGGGCAGGAGTCAGTGGCCCGCCCGCCAGCATCAGGACCACGCCGGCTGCGAGCGCGAAGAGTGCGCGCAGGCCGGTTGAGCCATCGGCAAGGGGATCGGCATTTGAGGCGGCCGCGCTGACGCCTGGGCGCTGGGGAAGGTGCGACTCGTAGCCCGCCTCGCGAATGGCCTGGACCAGCGCTGCGGGCGAGACCTCAGCGCCGTGGGTGATGCGGGCGCTGTGCGTCATCAGGTTGACCGCTGCGTCCTCCACCCCGGGCGTCTGACGAAGCACGCGCTCGACGTACCCCTGGCAGGCGGCGCAGCTCATACCCAGCACCGGCAGCGTGGTGGTGGCGCTGGCACCCTGCCGCGCAGACGTTGGCCCGGACGGCGCCACTAAGGCTCGACTCGCGCCTGGAAGCCGGCCTTGTCGAGCGCCGCGAGGAGTGCAGGCACGGACTCGGGCGAGGCAGCGACCTGCGCGCTGCCGATGCGTACACTCTCCACCGGGGCCACCCGGGCGAGTGCCTGGGTCACGCGACGCACGCAGGCCTCGCAATGCATGCCATCAATCTCGAGAGTCATCCCGCTCACCTCACCCTCTTAGAGACGCGCCTGCAGGGCTCAACGATGCAGCTCGGCCTACTCGCCCACAGGCAGGAACCGGTAGCCGACGCCCCGCACCGTCTTGAGGTAGACCGGGTTGGCCGGCTCGTCTTCAAGGTAGCGGCGCAGGCGAACGACGAAGTTGTCGATGGCCCGGGTATCGGTATCTTCATGCACGCGCCACACCTGCTCGAGGAGCTCCTTGCGAGGGATGATGCGGAACGGGTTGTCTGCGAGGTAGCGCAGGAAGTCTGCTTCCATCAGGGTCAGCCGGACAAGGGTGCCCTTGGCCGAGAGCTCGAGGTTGGTGAAGTCGATGGTGCGGCCGGCAAAGGAGTAGGTGGGCTGGCCTTCTTCCGCGGGGCGCTGGCCGGCGGCGGCAGTCTCGACCTGGGTCCTGGCGTCATGCCAGCGAACCCGCCGCAGCAGTACGCGCAGACGGGCTAGCAGGATGTTCAGATCAAAGGGCTTGGGCAGGTAATCGTCGGCGCCCGCCTCGAGGCCGTGGAGCACGTCTTCAGGGCGGCCGCGGGCGGTCAACATGAGCACCGGGATGTAGAGGGCGGCGGCGCGGAGCGCGCTCACCACCTCAAAGCCGCTGCGCCCGGGGTGCATGACATCGAGCAAGACAGCGTCAAAATCGGTGTCGCGGCTGGGAGACTCTGCTTCAAGGCTTGGATCAGGCGCGGGGGCATGCCCGTCCTCAGCCGTTGGTGGCAAAGCGGGCCGGGGACCCAGGCGGCTCTCGAGGAACGGACCGAGGCGGGTGCCGAGGTGGTGGCCAAGGCGATGCGCCATGCCGGCGACGCCGTGGCCCGCCTCTGCGGGCGCAGGCTGGTCTGGCGGATGCTGCTGCCCGGGCAGCAGCAGGGCAAGAGCCGCCTCGCCGTCATAGGCAAGCTCGACCTCGTACCCTTCAGCCTCAAGGGTGTAGCGCAGTCCGTCGGCGAGGTGGACCTCGTCCTCAACGACGAGGATGCGGGGCGCAGGGCGCGGCTGCGTGCGCGGCTGCGTCATGCCTGCTCCGGCTCCTCGGCGGCGGTGGCAGATGCGGGGGCTCGTCGCAGCTGCAGGGTGATGGTCGTGCCCAGGCCCGGACCCGGGCTCTCTGCCCAAGCATCGCCGCCATGCTGCTTGGCGATGCTGCGCACCAGGAAGAGGCCAAGACCGGTACCCTTGGTGCGCAGGACGTTGCGATGGGGCACACGATGAAAGCGTTTGAAGACACTTTTCAGGTGGGCCGCCGGGATCCCGATGCCGTGATCCATGACCTCCAGCACGGCCCACTTCTTGCCGCGGGCAGAGACGCGTACCGCGACCCTGACGCCGTTAGGTGAATACTTGACCGCGTTGCCGAGGACGTTGCCGAGCGCGGTCTGCAGCTCTTCGGGGTTGCCGTGGATGGGCAGTGTGGCGTGGTCGAGGGTCTCAAGCGTGATGGCGCCTTCCTGCAGCTTGTGCTGGACAACGGCGGCCTGCACTGAGCTGCGGGCGAGCGCCACCAGGTCCAGCTCTTCCTGTGCGTGGCTGGCTGCGCGCTGCGACACTTCTCCAGCCTTGAGCACCTGCTCGACGGTCGAGAGCAGGCGCTCGCTGTCGGCCAGCATGATGGAGTAGAACTCCTGGCGCTTGGCCTCGGGCACGGTATGCCGCTGCAGCGTCTCAAGGTAGAGCCGGATGGAGGCGAGGGGCGTCTTGAGCTCATGTGTGACAGCGTTGAGGAAGTTGTTCTGGCGCTCGTTGCGCCGCACCTCGCGAACCAGAAAGACGGTGTTGACCACCACGCCCGCGGTCAGCAGCAGGAAGATGGGAATGCCCAGCCACAGCAGCAGCAGGCGACGCCAGTTCAGGATGATCCAGGTGACGTTGAGCGTGACGGTGAGCGCCACCAGGCAGATGCCGAGCAGGATGAAGAGGACGATCGCCGGGCGCCGGGTGACTCGCATCCACCGGAAGTATATAGCGTGGTGAAGTGGGGGCAGGGCGGGCGCCGTTCGCAGAAAGAGCCTCTGCCCCCATCAGGAATGGGGACAAAGGCTCTTTGGTAAGGGGCCACTGGTGTGGAGCGGGTTGCTAGGCGGTGCCAGCCGGCCGGGGGTTCGCCGGGTCATACTGCGCGATCTTGACATCGCGGGCCAGACCGAGGACCTTGAGCAGCCAGATGCCGTAGTAGTTCGGGTCAAACTCATACCAGCGCAGCCCGTGGCGAGCCGAGACTGGGTGGGCGTGGTGATTGTTGTGCCAACCCTCGCCGCCGGTCAAAAGAGCCACCCACCAGCTGTTGCGGGAGTCGTCCCGCGTGTCAAAGCGCCGGGAGCCCCAGATGTGGGTCGCCGAGTTGACGAGCCAGGTGGCATGCAGGCCGAGTGTGACGCGCAGGAAGATGCCCCACATGACGACAGGCCATCCGCCCCAGGCCAGCAGCGCCAGGCCGGTCACGGTCAATGGCACCCAGTGGTATTTGCTCAGCAGCAGGTGGAACTTGTCGCGGGTGAGGTCGGGAGCATAGCGTGACAAGACGACGGTTTCGGCGTGGAGCGACTGCCCGGTGAGGATCCAGCCCATGTGGGACCAGAAGGTGCCCTCGTTAGGGGAGTGGGGATCGCCGTCGCGATCGGAGTGCTGGTGATGGACCCGGTGCGTGGCCACCCAGAAGATCGGGCCGCCCTCAAGTGCGAGGGTGGCGCAGGTAGCAATCGCATACTCCAGCCAGCGGGGAACCTTGTAGCCGCGATGGGTCAGCAGGCGGTGGTAGCCCATGCCGATCCCGACGTTGATGGCCAGAACGTACAGCACGACGGCCGCGATCAGGCCCTTCCACGTGAACATGAACAGGGCGACGATGGCCAGCACGTGGAAGATGCCCATGAAGATGCTGGTGACCCAGTTGATGC
>DASWUY010000237.1:0-10024 GCA_036401435.1 Acidobacteriaceae bacterium
CCCGGGCCGGGGGCGAGGACGACGATGCGGTTGGAGAGGAAGACGGCCTCGCTGACCGAGTGGGTGACAAAGACGACGGTGATCTGCTGCTGTTGGTATATCCGCAGCAGCTCTTCGTTGAGGTGGTCGCGGGAGATCTCATCGAGTGCGGCAAAGGGCTCATCCATGAGCAGCAGTTGCGGCCGGGTGGCGAGGGCACGCGCGATGGAGACGCGCATCTTCATGCCGCCGGAGAGCTGGCGAGGATAGCTGCGGGCGGAGTGGGAGAGCTTGACGAGCGCGAGCAGGGCGCGCACGCGGGCGGCTTGCTCCTCGCGTGCGATGCCGGAGAGCTCACAGGCCAGGCCAACGTTGGCTTCGACGGTTCGCCAGGGCAGCAGGGTTGGATCCTGGAAGAGGAAGGACATGCTGTCGCGGGCTTCAAGCGGGGCCTTGCCGTAGACGCGGATGGTGCCGGAGGAGGGGGTGAGGAGGCCGGCAATCAACTTGAGGAGGGTGGATTTTCCGCTTCCGGAGGAGCCCAGCAGGGTGACGAACTCGCCCGGAGCGATAGCGAGGTCGAGCGAGTCGAGAATGCGCGGACCTGCTGCGAACTGCTTGGAAACGCCGGTGAGGGCGACGGCAGGAGTGGGGCCATTTGCCTGGTCCATGCGGCTAGGCGCTCCTGGGCAGGACGGGAAGAAGCAGGAGGGAGAGGTGCTGTGGATCGTGATGGACGATCTGCGTGGAGCGGCGCCAGTCCCACGAGGTGGCCTGCGCCGGCTCGACGCCAGTGCCGGGGTTCTTGTCGTAGAGGGGGAAGGCGCTGCTCGCTACCTCGAGGCGAATGCGCTCTCCGGGCTGGAAGCAGAAGGAGGTGGGCTCGAGCTCGATCTCCCAACGCGAGGGGACGTCGGGGCGGACGTGAGGGCCGGAGCGAAGGATGCCGATGCACACCGAGTGAGCGCGGGCATCGGCTGCGACGCAGACCAGGCGCCCGGTGAAGTCGGTGTGGGTGGCCGAGGCGCTGGCGTAGAGGATCAGCCGCGGGTAGCCGAAGACATGGATCGGCTGGGTGAGGGCGGCGGAGGTATAGACGAGCATGTTGTTCCCGAGCTCCGGTTGAGACTGGTCGCCGCCTCCGCTGGAGGCGAGCACCGGCACTTCAGGATCGTGGACAAAGAGGTCAGGCGGCTGCGCGGCGAGAGGGGCGGCGGGGGAGAGTGTGCCATCGCCTTTGCGGGAGTTGGCTCGGCCGCCGCTGTGCAGGTGGAGGCGGAGAGGCTCGGTCGATGCGCCCCAGGTGTTGGCGACGTGCCAGCGATTCTCACCCAGAGCGAAGTGGCGGATGCGTGGCTCTCGCGCGAACTCGCCGGTGTCCTTGAGCCAGTGGTTGAACCAGCGCAGGAGAAGCTGGTCGGTATCGAGCAGGGCCTCTGGACCGAAGGCCTCTGGACCAGCGGAGTCGCCCCAGGGGATGTGGACCCAGGGGCCGGCGACGAGGTACTGGTGTGTGCGCGCGGCGTCGGTGCCGGCGCGGTCAGAGAGGGCGAGGAAGCCGTCTATCGTTCCCTTGACGAAGGGGTCTCGCCAGCCGGATAGATGGAGGGCGGGCACCTGGATGTGGTGGAGCGAGGTGTGGATGTCGAGGCTGTCCCAGTAGCTGCCTGGCTCAGGGTGGGCGAGCCAGTCGAGGACATAGGACGGCAGGCCCTCGCCATGGAGGGCGGGGTGTTGCCCGTAGGGGAGGTGATGGGGCTGGCTGCCGAGGTTGGCCCACGCGCGCTCCAGGGCCTCGCTGGCGCGGGCGAGGCGCAGACGACGCGCATCAGCCTTGAGCAGCTGCAGGCCCCAGCCGAGTGTGCCGGCGAGGCGCAGGGCGCCGCCATGGTAGAACCAGCCCTGGTACAGGTCGCAGGCACACATGGCGGGGGCGATGGCCTGCAATCCGGGGGGCTGCCGGGCGGCGGCCAGCAGCTGGGTCATGCCCTGGTAGGAGAAGCCGTACATGCCGAGGCGGCCGTTCGACTCGGGCCGCGCGCAGAGCCATGCGATGGTCTCGGCGCCGTCTGCGCCTTCCTGTCGAAAGGGGTAGAACTCGCCCTCGGAGTCACCCCGCCCGCGCACGTCCTGGATGACGACGAGATAGCCCTGACGAGCAAACCAGGCGGGGTGTGCGTAGACAACGGTGGACGCGATGTCGCGGCCATAGGGCTGCCGCATAAGCAGCGTGGGGTGCTGCGCGGGGGCGCCGGTGGAGGGTGGATAGTAGTGGTCCGAGACAAGGTGCACGCCGTCAGACATGCGGCAGCGGAGGCCGCGTTCGAGCGTCACGCCGTCGCCGCAGTCGATGCGGTTGGGGCTGGCGGTCACAAGACCGCCTCCTCAAAGTGCAGCATGGCTGTGAGCAGATTGGCGATGCGCTGAGCCGCGGCTGCTGCCCAGCGCTCCCCGTTCTCGGCGGTGGCGGGTCGAGGGTCACCCATGACGCCGCTGGGCGCGATGTCGCGGGTGAGCCAGGAGAAGGTCGCAGGGGCGTTTTCAGGAAGCAGGGGTGCAGGCTGGTCAAGCTGGGCGATGTAGTTGGCGGTGTAGGCGTCGCGATCGACCAGGTGCGGCACAGCGCTGAGGAGAAGGGCTGTCTCGACCTCACCGGCGTGGAAGCCGTAGGCGCGCTCCTGGGCGCCAAGCGAGTCAAAGTGGATGCCGCCGGAGCCGTAGAGCGCGAAGGTGCGGAGGCCGAACTCTGCGCGCAGATCGCGGGCCATGACATCGACGAGCGCGGCGTTGCCGCCATGCGTGTTGTAGAGCACGAGCCTGCGGAACCCTGCTGCATGCACGCTGGCGCCGAGGTCGCGCAGCACAGCCATGAAGGTGGCGGCGGAAAGGGACATGGTGCCGGGGAAGCCGAGATGCTCATTACTCTTGCCGTAGCAGACCGGGGGCAGCGCGTAGACAGGGGCTTGGTGCGGCAGCAGAGCGAGGGCGCGGCCGAGGAGCAGGTTGTTGATCAGGGTGTCGGTGGAGAGCGGCAGGTGATGGCCGTGCTGTTCGATGGCGGCGGTGGGCAGCACGAGCAGGGTGCGCTCGCGCGGGAGCGCATCGACCTGCTTCCAGTTGAGGCTGGCAAACTCGCGCGCCTCCGGTACCCAGCTTTTCATGAGGCGGGGACCGCGGTGCCCGGTTCTGCGCGGGGTTGGAAGCTGAGCATCTTGCCGGGGTTGAGTAATCCTTTGGGGTCGTAGCGGTGTTTGGCGAGGAGCTGTACGTTGTCCTCGCGGAAGCGGCCGCCGTCCTCGACATTATTTACGTGGGGGTTGGCGACAAAGACGCCGATCTCGCGGCAGAGATCGATGATCTGCTGCAGCCGCTCGACAGTTGTGAAGCGCACCAGCGGGATGGCGCCGGGGGTGACGCGTTCGGCGGCATTTTTCATCCACTCCATGTGGAAGAGGATCTCGTCGGCGAAGTGCTCCTTGAGCAGGCGCATCTGCTCGCGGGCGCGGTCGGGGTCAAAGCCGCACTGCAGGTAGGTGAAGCGGGCATCGTGCTTGATAGCCCAGAGCGTGGTGTGGTTCCAGGTGTAGTCAGAGAGCAGCGGGGTGGTGCGAGGGCCGGCATAGGATGCAGCGAAGGTGACGTCTCCGCCGGCGGCGACGCAGGCGGCGCGCCAAGCCTCACACTCGGGCGTCGCCATGAGGAAGAAGGCGAGGGCCTGCCGGTCTCTGACCAGCGGCGCGATGGGTGAAAAGTAGCTGGGAATGGGCCACTCGAACGCGGTGACCAGACGCTTGGTCCAGGCGGCGCCGGAGGCGATGGCTTCGCAGAAATTAAACGCGGCGGCAAAGGTGGGGAAAGCGGCGGCGCATTGGCTCCATTCAACGCGCGGGGTGAGGGCAAGCCAGATCCTGCTGATGACGCCGTTGGTGCCCCAGGCGTGGAGGATCTGGTGCACGTCGTCGCGCTCGACCTGGAGCACGCGGGGCGTCGCCTCCATGGTGACAAACTCGAGGGCTCGCACGGTGCCAAAGTCGCGCAGGGCGCCATGCGCGACCGACCCGATGCCGCCGGACCCGCCGCCCAGAAAGCCGCCCAGGGTGGCCTTGGCAATGGTGCTGGGGTAGCAGCGCAGCTCCCATCCCTGCAGGGCCGCCTCTGCTTCCAGCACGGCCAGCCTAACGCCGGGCTCGCACTCGGCCACGCCACCCGGGTCAATGGAGAGGATGCGGTCCATGCGGGAGAGGTCGAGCACCAGTCCGCGGTTGAGCGGGATGGCCTGGCCATAGTTGCCGGTGCCGGCTCCGCGCGGGGTGACAGGGATGTTGTGCGCGTAGCAGTGGGAGAGGATGCGGACGATCTCGTCTGCGTCGACCGGCTGCGCGACCGCGTCGGCTTGCTTGTTCTCTAGCAAGGGCCGAAGCACTGGCGAGTACCAGTAGAAATCCTTGGACAGCCGGCCCACGACGGCCGGGGTGGTGATGAAACGCGACGGATCGGCCAGGAGCGCGGCGATGGCGGAGAGGTCACTCATGCCTTGCGCGTGCTCCAGGTGGCGAAGGCGGCGAGCATGGCCGGGTGATGGAAGAGGGCGACGCAGAGTTCGCGCGAGACTTCTGGGGTGAGGGCGCACTCCATGTCACTGCGGCGGATCACTTCTGCGGCGGGGATGAAGATCTGCCGGCAGTGGCGGCTGGCGTCGGCTATGGTCGCGCCGTAGACGAGCCTCTCGACGCCGGCCCAGAGCGCATTGGCCATGCACATGGGGCACGGCTCGCAGGTGCTGTAGAGGGTGTACCCGGCGAGCGAGGGCTGCCCGAGGCGGCTGCAGGCGAGGCGCACGGCGCGCAGCTCGGCGTGCGCGCTGGGATCGTTCTCTGGCATGACTGCGTTGCGCGCTTGCACCAGCAGGCTGCCGGTGGCGGTGTGCACCAGAGCGGCGCCGAACGGGACAGGGCTCGCCGTGGCGAAGCTCTCGGCTGTGAAGGCGACGAGCGCGGCCATCCGGCTCTGATCCAGGAGCAGTGGAGCGTCTGCAGCAGGTGGTGGAGCGTCTGCAGCAGGAGCCTTCCGCGTGTGTGCTGTGGGCTGCTCCATGCCCGCACTGTAGCACGGGCCGCACTGCAGCACGCTCCAATCTGCGCCTGCAGCGCTTTCTTCGTGCCGCTATGCGGCGTGCGGGCCGCAGGTAGAATCCCGGTGTGACCATGGCGTCGCCTATCGAGGAGTATGTGAGGCGCGCCGCCGAGGACCCTGGCTACGCCGAAGAACAGATTCGGGCGGCGCAGGCGCGGGTGAACGGCAACGCTAGCCGGAACACGTATATCTCGGTTGAGGGCGTTCCGTTCACCCCTGCGGGGCTTGGCGGCGTGCGTGTGCCGGCGGGGCAGCGGCTGGCGGGCGTTCCTGTTTCGCTCAAGGACTGCTTTGACCTCAAAGGCTTTGTGACCAGCTGCGGCTCGCGCTACTATGCGACGGCTCGCGGCCCGGCGAGTGCTGACTCCGCAGCTGCCGCCAGACTGAAGGCGGCGGGCGCCTTCATCGTGGGCAAGACGCACCTGCATACGATCGCCTACGGCATTACAGGAGAGAACCCAGACTACGGGGACTGCCTGCAGCCGGGGGACGCGGGGGCGCTGACGGGCGGTTCGTCGAGCGGGGCCGCAGCCTCGGTGCTGGAGGGCTCGGCGCTGGCGGCGATCGGCACCGACACGGGCGGGTCGATCCGGGTGCCCGCGGCGCTGTGCGGGCTGAGCGGGTTTCGATGTTCGCACGGGGTGACGGACTGGCGGGGTGCTGACCCCCTGGCACCGTCGTTTGACACGGCTGGATGGATCTTTCGCGACCTGCGGGATGGGCCGAGGCTGGCCTCGGCGCTGTGGGGCGCGGAGAGGTTTCCGGAGGGCGGGGTGCAGGCGAGGGCGGCGCGGGTCGGCTGTCCGCCGGCGGGCATGATGGAGGACTGCGAGCCGTCTGTGCTTGCCTCGTACGAAGCGTGGAGGATGCGGCTCGAGCGGGCGGGTGCGGTGGAGGTGGAGCTGGACGTGAGGTACTGGGAGCAGGCTTACTCGATCTTTGCGCCCGTGCAGGCGCACGAGGCCAGTCGCGTCCATGCCGGGCTCTACCGGCACTTTGAGCCGGGGATTGCGGCGCGCCTGGAGTGGGGCGCGTCGCTGAGCGCGGCCGAGGTGCAGGCATGGCGCTTACGGTGTGTGGAGTTCGCCAGGCAGACCGAGGCTCTCTTCGGGCGGTGCGATTTCATCCTGATGCCGGCGACGCCGATCGCGCGCCTGGCCGCGGGCGAGGATCACGGTGCCGCGCGACAGACCATCCTGCGGTATACGGCTCCGGCAAGTGTGGCGGGGCTGCCGGTGGCGCTCTTGCCGGGCGGCCGCGGCGGAGGGATGCAGCTGATGGCGGCCCACGGCGAGGACCGGGCGCTGGTTGCCTATGCCGCGCACCTGGGCCGCTTGCTGGCAGAGGAAGGAATGCGGGCGAGGCCGTGCTAAGCTGCGGCATGCGCCGAATGCCGGGGCTGTGCTTCGCTGCCCTCTGGATCACTGCAGTGGCCTGCCTGACCAGCTGCCGTTCGTCGTCGCCGGCGGGCGGGCTGATCCCGGTTGTGCTGCAGACCGACTGGTATCCGCAGCCGGAACACGGCGGCTTTTACGAGGCACTGCTGAAGGGCTACTACCGGCAGGAGGGCCTGGACGTAACGATCAAGCCGGGCGGCCCGTACATCAGCGTCGAGCAACAGGTCTCGGTGGGGGCGGCGCAGTTCGGATTGAGCTCCTCGGACCGGGTGATGAAGGCGGTCGCAGGCGGGCAGGAGCTGCTGGCGGTAGCGGCTACGATGCAGCAGGATCCGCAGGCCATCATGGTGCATGCGTCCTCGCCGGTGCACAGCTTCGGTGACCTGGAAGGGCACACCATCGCGGCAAACATCGGTGCCACGTGGTTTGCGTATATTGTGCGGCGCTTCAACCTGAAGGACGTGCATGAGGCTCCGGCCACCTACAGCATCGCGAACTTCCTCAAGGACCCGCAGTATATCCAGCAGATCTTTGTCACGTCAGAGCCCTACCTTACGCGGCGGGCCGGGGTAGAGGTGCGCACGCTGCTGATCAGCGATACGGGCTATGCGCCATACCGCGTCTTCTTTACGTCGCGCGGGATGGTGACCGAACATCCTGAGGTGGTGCGGAAGTTTGTGCAGGCGTCGCTGCGGGGATGGCGGGACTACATGGCTGATCCTGCGGAGGTGCATCGGGCGCTGGTGAAGCTGAACCCGGAGCTTGATCCGGCGCAGATGCAGTTCACCTGGGCAGCCCTGCGGGACGGGCATTTTATCTATCGCGACGATCCGGCGCAGGCAGGCAGTTTCGACCCCGCGCGATGGACGACGATGCGGGACCAGCTCGCTTCGCTGCACCTGCTGCAGCGCCCGATCGAGGCGACGGCAGCGTACACCACGCAGTTTCTCTCTGCCCCTGCACCGCAGTAGTTGGCCGCAGCCCGGACCCAAAACGAATCGAAGACAGGAGCAAATACGGCGTGGGTCTCTCCCTTGACAAGCGCTTGGACCGGTTCTTCCACATGGAGGAACGGGGCACGAACTGGCGCACGGAAGGGCTCGCCGGGGTCACGACCTTCTTTACCATGGCTTATATCGTGGCGGTCAACCCGGCCATCCTGCACGATGCGCACATGCCGCTGGCGGCAGTGGCGGTGGCGACGTGTTTCTCTGCGGGGGTGGGCACCCTGCTGATGGGCCTGCTGGCCAACTACCCCATTGCGCTGGCGCCGGGCATGGGGCTGAACGCGTACTTTGCCTACACGGTGGTGCTGGGCATGGGCGTGCCGTGGCAGACGGCGCTGGGCTGCGTGTTTCTGTCCGGCGTGGCCTTCCTGCTGCTGACGGCGGCGGGCTTTCGGCAGCTGATCGTCAATGCCATTCCGCGGGAGCTGTTCTCGGCGGTGGCTGCGGGGGTGGGGCTGTTCATCGCGTTTATCGGACTGCGCGATGCGGGCATCATTGTCGCGAATAAAGGCACTACGGTAGGGTTGGGAAACCTGCGTGCCGCTACGCCGGCGCTGGCCATGCTGGGCCTTGCCATCACGGCGACGCTGCTGGCGTGGAGGGTGCGGGCGGCCATGCTGATCGGCATCCTGCTGACCACGGCAGCGGGCTGGGCGATGGGCGCTGTGCACTGGCAGCCGGTCAGCTTTCATCTACGGGATGTGACCGCAACCGCCATGCAGTTGAACCTGCGCGGGGCGCTGCACATTGGCGGCAGCTTTGGCGGCGGTCTGCTGGAGATCCTGTTCGTCTTCCTGTTCGTGGACCTGTTTGACAACGTGGGCACGCTGGTGGCGGTGACCAAGAAGGCGCGCCTGGTGCAGGCGGATGGCAGCATTCCCCGGCTGAACCGCATTCTCTTCGCCGATGCGACGGCCACTGTCGTCGGCTCGCTGGCAGGGACGAGCACGGTGGTGAGCTATGTGGAGAGTGCTGCGGGCGTGGCCGCGGGAGGGCGGACGGGGCTGGCGTCAGTGGTGACGGGATTGCTTTTCTTTCTCGCGCTACTGGTCGCGCCGTTTGCCAGCCTGGTGCCGGCCGGGGCCACCTCGCCGGCGCTCATCCTGGTGGGCGGGATGATGATCTCGGCGGTGACGGAGATTGACTGGGAGGAGGCGACGATTGCGATCCCGGCATTTCTGACGCTGATCACGATTCCGCTTACCTTCTCGATTGCGAACGGTCTGGCCTTTGGCATTACAGGCTACGCCCTGCTGCGGCTGGTGCGAGGCCAGCTGCAGCGCTCGGACTGGATGCTGTGCACCCTGGCGCTGCTGTTTGTCGTGCGTTTCTTTTACATGGCAAAGGGCTAGCCGCTTTGGAGTGAGGTGGCAGCTAGAGGCGGCCGGCTGCGCGCAGGGAGTCGATCTCCTGCTGCGCAAAGACGCGCGAGCGGATGAGGAAGCGGACGCCCTCCGGGCCTTCGAGCGAGAACATGCCGCCGCGCCCGGGCACCACGTCGAGGATGAGCTGGGTGTGCTTCCAGTACTCGAACTGGCTGCGGCTCATGTAGAAGGGCGTGTCGCCGAGGGAGGCGAGGAGCACGTCCTGGTCGCCGACCAGGAACTCGCCGAGCGGGTAGCACATCGGCGAGCTTCCATCGCAGCAGCCGCCCGACTGGTGGAACATGAGCGGGCCGTGTTTGGCGGTCAGCCTGTGCATGAGGTCGGCTGCCGCAGGAGTGCGGATGACCTGCTGGGGCACAGGCTGCGCGGTGAGCATGCTAGAAGAACCCCATGGCGTTGGGGCTGTAGCTGATGAGCTGGTTCTTGGTCTGCTGATAGTGGTCGAGCATCATCTTGTGGTTTTCGCGCCCGATGCCGGACTGCTTGTATCCGCCGAAGGCAGCGTGGGCAGGGTACAGGTGGTAGCAGTTGGTCCAGACGCGACCCGCCTCTATGCCGCGGCCCATGGTGTAGGCGCGATTCATGTCGCGGGTCCAGACGCCGGCGCCGAGGCCGTAGAGCGTGTCGTTGGCCAGGGCCAGCGCTTCCTCTTCGTCGTGGAAGGTGGTGACCGAAACCACGGGGCCGAAGATCTCCTCCTGGAAGATCCGCATCCGGTTATGCCCCTTGAAGATGGTGGGCTCAATGTAATAGCCGCCGGAGAGCTCGCCTTCCAGCTCGGCGCGCTGGCCGCCGGTGAGGACCTCGGCGCCTTCCTGCCGGCCGATGTCGAAGTAGGAGAGGATCTTCTCATACTGATCGTTCGAGGCCTGCGCACCGATTTGCGTCGTCATCTCATACGGGTCGCCCTGGCGGATCGTTTCGACGCGCTTGACCGCCCGCTCCATGAAGCGCTCGTAGATCGAGCGTTGCACGAGCGCGCGCGAGGGGCAGGTGCAGACCTCGCCCTGGTTGAGCGCGAACATGGCAAAGCCCTCGAGCGCCTTGTCGACGAACTCGTCCTCCTCGCGCATCACGTCGGCAAAGAAGATGTTGGGCGATTTGCCGCCGAGCTCCAAGGTGA
>DASWUY010000238.1:0-9147 GCA_036401435.1 Acidobacteriaceae bacterium
GGTCCGCTTCTCCCAGGTCCGAGCGGATGCCAAAGATCCAGCGCGCCCGCCGCAGGCAGCGTTCGTCCGCTACCGGTGCCTCCTGGATGTAGGGCTCGCCCGGGGTGAACTCTAGCGTGACCGTGTTGCTGGGGGCGACGATCTCGAGGTGCCTGCGGATATGCGCGTCCAGCGCGCGAAAGCCCGGCCCGGGGTCACGATGATCGTAGGTAGGCAGCTGTTCGAGCGCGTTCCCGGTGGCAAAGGTGCAGAGCGAACCGGCCAGCCGCGAGAGCTCCATGAAGAACTGCTCGGGATGCGCGTGGCGGGTCGCATACAGGTGCCGCAGCACCGGGGCCGCGGTTGAGAGCGCGTGCAGAAACCAGTAACTCGCAACGTCCAGCGCGCCGGTGCCAGCCTCAAAGCGTGCCCGCTTGTGGGTGGCGCGGGTCAGCGGCTCCATCTTTTCCGCCACCGCTTCCAGCAGGCGTTTGGCCAGCAGCATCAGCGGGGGACTGGCCGCCATACGCAGCGTGGGCGCCATGAACTCCGGGTCATAGAGCAGCCCGCCGCGCCCGTCGCGCAGCAGCCGGGCCACGGGAATCGCCGGCATCTCCGCCGACACCTCGCGTTCCGACAGCAGCATCAGGTTGCCCTCGCCGAGCGTCACCTCGCGCTCATCGACGCCATTGGTGTTGTCGCGCAGCCGCCCCGTGATGGCGCGGAACCGGAAGCTGTGGCCGTTCTTCGCCGTACCAGCGTCCGCACCGCTCGTCGCCTCTGTGTTGGCACCGATGCTCGCGAGCTCGCTGTACAGCTGGCCCGAGGCGTGCAGTCCCGGCACCGCCAGGTGCAGGACCAGCGACGCGTCCGTGGGCAGGAAGATCTCCTCCGCCCGCCTGGTCGGCGTGGCCGCCGTGTTCCCACGCGTCTGGAAGACCAGTCCATCCTCAAAGACTCCCGCCGCCTCCAGCAGCACCAGGCGCCCATTGCGCAGCGCGTCTTCGTCCAGCCGCGCATGCAGCAGCCCCCAGGGCTCGGGCCACAGCGCCCGCGCCACAAAGTCGATAGTGTCTTCGTAAAAGCGGCTCTGCGCCTGAAAGTGCTGGGGGCTGAGGTACATGCCCTCGGACCATACGACTCGGGAAAGAGACTTCATCGTCCGGCAGTTCTCCTGCCCCGCTGTGGCTTCACGGCGCGGACGCCGCCACGGGCCAGGCCGTGTCTGACTTGCTGCTGTAGGTTCATCGCCAACACAGTACACCGTGCTTTCTACCGCGCGCATTGTGCCCCGCGCCAGTCTGCGTATAATCTGAGCCGGAAATCGAGAGCGTTGCCGATTGCCGCCGGGAAGCCGTCTCACGGCCGGGTCAAGGGACCCGCCGTATACTCCCTCCGGGTGCCGTTTCAAGCGCAGCGTTCGAGCAAAGTAGCGGACCGCAGGTCTCTTTCGAGCATGGTCTCGGACGCGCCCTCTACATCCCTGCTGTAGATATACCCAAACGGTCGAAAGGGCAAAGCTTTTCTTTGCAGCAGCCTCTCTTTCATGCCACGGTGGAGTCGATGAGCGCAGCGGAACACGAGCAGGGTGGAGCGGGCGGCCCGGTTGTACCAGGCGGGGCCGGGTCCGAGGACGACTCCTTTGAACGCCTCTTCGGGCAGCTCGCCGGGAGTGCGACCCAAGCGACCGGTGAGCCGGCCACGCCGTCAATTCGGCCCGCGGAGCCGGAGCCGGAAGCAACCAGGATCTTTGCCGCGCCGCTGCCCGTGCAGCCCTCGCCCGCGCAGCCGCTGGCGGTCCAGCCTCAGGCAGGTTCGCTGGCCTTCAGCGCCCGCTCTGAATCCGTCATGCCGCCGCCCCGGGCCCCTGCCGCTGAGGCCATGGCTCCCCCGGACGCAAGCGTCCCCCCGCCGCCACGCCCTGAGCCTCCAGCCCCTGCGCTCTCCGCTTCCCCTGAAGCGCCGGGTGAGTTTACCCGCATCTTCACGCAGCTTCCGAAGCCCCGTTCCTCTCCCCCGGCCATCCTGTCCGAGGCTGGCACGCCGGCTCTTCCACCGGGCTCGGACGCGCCTGCCAAGCCCGCCGAAGCAGGCGCCGCGTCTCTTCCTGGCGATCCGATCTTGATGGCTGACGCCGTTCCCCGACCCGCGCCCGCCCCAGACCCCGCGCACAACGCCACCGAGGACCTCTTTGCCGCGGCGCCGCGAACCCCCGTAGAGGCCCGGCCCCCTGCCGCCCTCCCACCAGCCGCGCCGCCTGCGCCGAAGCACCAGCCGGGAGAGTTTACGCAGTTCTTTCAGGCTCTCGCGCCCGCAGCAGAAAGCAGCCCCCTCCCCCGGTCAGCCACACCACCCTCAGCACCCCCCGCCGCGCCCCAGCCCGTGCAGCGCCCGCAGCCCGCGCTGCGTGAAGAGCCGGCCCCCTTCGCCCCCGCAGCGCAACCTGCTCCCGCTGCCAACACCGGCGTCTTTGCGGCGTCACCCGCTCGCTCCACCCCCGGGCAGGCCTTTGCCCCGGCGCCCCTCGTGCCCGACCCACCCGCGCCGGCCGAGCCACACCAGCCCGGAGCCTTCACCGCCTTCTTCCAGACGCCGTCCGCATCGCAGAAGCCGTCGGAGCCGCCCCGGAGCCCTGCGCCCTTTGCCCCGGCCCAGCCCTCGAACTTCCCCGCCGCCTTTGCCGAGCCCGCCGCCAAGCCCGCTCCCAGCGGCGGCTTCACTGAGCTGCTCCACTCCCTCGGCACGGAGTCCGCCAGCCCCAAGGCGCCACCTGCAGCCTCTTCCAACAGCGCCTTTGCGCCCGCCGCGCCTGCTGATCGCCGTGACACCGCTTTCGCGCAGCAGCCACCGGCTGCGCCCGCCGGCAAGGCGGGCGAGTTTACGGAGCTGATGCAGACCCTGCAGGCGCCCGCACCGGCCACCCAGGCCGCCCCATCCAGCCAGCCGTCCCCCTCGCCCTTCTTTCAGGGCGGCGGCTTTCAGTGCAGCCCCATCACCCACGACTCCGGTGGCGGCGCCAGCGAGTACACCCGCATCATGCAGGGCTCAGCCGCCCGCTCCGCGCAGCCGGCCGTGCCCAGCTTTGCTCCTGCGCCTGCCGCCCAAGCCGGCGCCCCTGCCGTCGGGCTGCCCATCGCCGCGCCCGCCATGCCGCCCAAGCCGGCACTGCCAGAGGCGGCGGTCAAGACCAAGCTGCAGACGATGATGCCCTGGCTCCTGGCCGCCAACGGCGTGCTCTTGCTCTTGCTCATCGCTCTCGCCTACGCCTTCCTGCGCCACCGGTAGCGGCACGCGGGCCTACTGCGGCAGAACGATCAGCTCCATCTGCGGGTCACCCAGCTCGCCCGGCGTGTACACCGCCAGGTTGCGCGCGCGGGTCACTGATTCCCAAATCGGTCCGCTGGCATCGAGCGAGAAGTACTGGTACTCCAACCGTACCGGGATGGCCCGCGGCGGCACCGGCACATGCAGCAGCCGGAGCCCCGGCAGCGCCTGCCGGATCAGGTCTTCAATCTGCGTCCCGGAACTGACCTTGGCCAGCACCGGGAAGCGGCTGATCAGCTCGTTCTGCTTCATCGTGGAGGAGACGGCAAGATAGAAACGCGCCGAGCGCAGATACTCGTCCTTGTCGATTGCCGCCGCGTAGACCGAAGGCCGCACCAGCTTGAGCGGCAGCGAGACGAAGTTGCTCGGGATCACCGTCGCCAGCAGCTCGCGCACCAGCGCATCCAGGGTCGAGAAGCAGGCGCCCAGTTGTTCGTGATCGTACCGCGGCAGATCCCGCGCCTCGACCTTGCTTGAAAAGGTCGCCAGTGCGCCCGCCAGCCGAAGCATGGCCGTGAAGAGAGTCTCCGGGTGCACGCGGCTCGACCCCAGCAGGTGGCGCAGTCCCGGCAGCTCTGTGTTCAGCGTGTAGAGCAGCCAGAAGTTCGCAATGTCGGACGCGCTGAAGTCCGCCAGGCTGTCGTTGCGCTGGCGGCGCGCGCCCGCCAGCTGGCTGGTGCGGGCTACCAGCAGCTCCACCAGGCCCCGCAGGATGCCATGCAGGTAAGTGCTCGCATGCAGGTCCACCATGGGTGGAACAAACGCCGGGCTCAGCGCGAACAGTCCGGCCTCGGTGCGCTCCACCCTCGCCAGGGGCAGCAGCACCGACCCTTCCATCGCCTCCCCTTCGGCCAGGATGGCGATGTTGTTGCGCGCCAGCGCCACGGGCCGTTCTGCCGCGCTCTGCCCGGTCTCATCGCGCAGCAGCTGCAGTTCAGAATAGAAGCGCGTGCTCAGCCCGCCGCGCGCCGGGCCAATGTTCAGACCGCCCTCGCGGTACTGCGGCACGGCCAGGAAAAACGAGCACTGCTGCTTGCCCGGCGGGAAGCACTCTTCAAGCGAGCGCGCCCGCGGCACAGGGCTGCCATGCTCGGTGTCAAAGGCCAGGTGGTCGGGGAAGCAGCCGCTGCAGGAGGTAACCTCCAGCGAGCCCCCGGCAAGCGCCCCGGCATCGATGGCCAGGCCCACAAAGCCCCAGCCGCGAAACGCCAGCGCGTCCAGGCGAAAGCTCAGCAGCTCTTCAAAAAAACGGTCCTGCGCCTGCAGGTGCTGCGGAGAGAGGAAGACCCCTTTGGTCCAGACCACCGGAAGCATGTTGGGCATGGGGAAGCGCTCCCTTGCGCTGGCCATCCATAGGCCAATGTACAGCAAGGGGCGGGGAAACAGAGCCGGCAGACGATCGTATTTTTGCCCTTGACACCGTCTGCGGCTGCGCTAATAATCGCTCGCAGTTTTGAAGCGGGTCATGCTGCGTCGGTTAAAGAACGCGGCTGGGACAGAGATGGACGCGTGACCGATCCGGTGCCCTGGCAACGATCCGCCGACCGTTACTTCGGTGCTTGGCTCGTACTATCTCGCAAAGGTCTTCCTGGCTTGTTTCATTGCGAATCTCGCTCGCTGTCCAATGGCCTTGCTCGGCTCCTTTGAGCAAACGCCTGTAGCTCGCCTTCCATTCATCCGCGGCGCCCGGTCCGGTGCCGCTGAGCCCAAGAGGTTTGTCCATGCCGAAAGAAAGCACGCAGCACAAGCTGGACCGCGTCCGCGCGCCGCGCGTCCAGATCACCTACGACGTAGAAGTAGGCGATGCCATCGAGATGAAGGAGCTCCCATTCGTCATGGGAGTCTTGGGCGACTTGACGGGTCAACCGGAGAAGCCGCTCGCCGCGCTCAAGGAGCGCAAGTTCGTCGAGATCAACCCCGACAACTTTGACACCGTGCTCAAGGGCATGGAGCCGCACCTGGCCTACTCGGTGGCCAACAAGCTGAGCGACAACGCAGACGGCTCGCAGTTGAAGGTCGATCTGAAGTTTGAGTCGCTCGATGATTTTTCGCCCGAGAACGTGGCCAAGCAGATTGGCCCGCTCAAGGAGCTGCTGGAGCTGCGCACCCGCCTGTCCGATCTGCGCGGCAGCCTGCAGGGCAATGACAAGCTGGACGAAATGCTGCTGGACGCGGTGTCAAACACCGAGACGCGTGACAAGCTTCGCAAGGAACTTGCAACGACTGGAACCACCGGAGGTGCCGAGTGAGCGCTGCCAAAACAGGAGCAGACGTAGCCAGCACTGCAGCCGAAGCCCAGGAGCAATCGCTGCTCGACCAGATCGTCGCAGAAGGCCGCTTTAGCAAGGACGCGGCCAGCCAGGAGCGTGGGCGCGACATGGTCAAGGAGTTCGTCGCGCAGGTGCTCGAAGGCCACATGACCGTGAGCCGCGACGCCGAGGCGACCATCCAGGCCCGCATCGCGCAGATTGATCGACTGCTCTCGCTGCAGCTCAATGAGGTGCTGCACCATCCGTCCTTCCAGAAGCTTGAAGGCACGTGGCGCGGGATCAAGTACCTCATGGATCAGAGCGAGACGAACGACATGCTCAAGATCAAGCTGCTCAACGTCTCCAAGAAGGACCTGCTCAAGGACCTGCAGCGCGCCTCCGAGTTCGACCAGAGCGCCCTGTTCAAGAAGGTGTACGAAGAGGAGTTTGGCGTCTTCGGCGGCGCTCCCTTTGGCGCTCTCATGGGCGACTACGAGTTCGGGCGCGGACCGGAAGATATCGAGCTGCTCGAGCGCATCTCGCAGGTGGCCTCCGCCGCGCACGCGCCCTTCATCTCTGCCGCGTCACCCAACCTGCTCAACCTGGACAGTTTTACCCAGCTGGGCGGTCCGCGCGATATCGGCAAGATCTTCGATTCAACCGAGTACGCCAAGTGGAAGAGCTTCCGGCAGTCGGAAGACTCGCGCTACGTGGCACTCACCCTTCCGCACGTGCTCATGCGCCTGCCCTATGGGAAGGAGACCAAGCAGATTGAGGCCTTCGACTACGAAGAGGCAGTGGACGGCAGCGATCACTCCAAGTACCTGTGGAGCAATGCCGGCTACGCGCTCTCGGCACGCTTGACCGGCGCCTTCTCGAAGTACGGCTGGTGCGCTGCCATCCGCGGCGTTGAGGGCGGTGGGCTGGTTGAGGGTCTGCCCTCGCATACCTTCCGTACCGATGAGGGCGATGTCGCTCTCAAGTGTCCGACCGAGGTCGCCGTGACCGACCGTCGTGAGAAGGAGCTGGCCGACCAGGGCCTGGTGCCGCTGGTGCACTGCAAGGGGACCGACTACGCCGCCTTCTTCAGCGTGCAGTCGGGCAACAAGCCCAAGCTTTACGACAAGGACTCCGCCAACGCCAATGCGCGGCTCTCCGCGCAGCTGCCGTACATCCTTGCCATGTCCCGCTTCGCCCACTACCTCAAGGCCATTATGCGGGACAAGGTAGGCAGCTTTATGTCCCGCACCGATTGCGAGCGCTTCCTCAACCAGTGGATTGCAAACTATGTGCTCAACAACGACAACGCATCCCAGGCCGCCAAGGCCAAGCTGCCGTTGCGCGAGGCCTCCATCCAGGTGACCGAGCAGCCGGGCAAGCCGGGCTCCTACCGCGCTGTCGCCTTTCTCAAGCCGCACTTCCAGCTGGACGAGCTCACCATCTCCCTCCGGCTCGTGGCCGATCTTCCTGAGTCTGCACGCGGCTAGCCCGCTCGCAGTACTTGCAACCACTTTCCACCCATCCACCGTAAGTCATAGGAGAGTCTCTCGTGGCAGTTGATTATTTCCTGAAATTAGACCCCGTCAAGGGCGAGTCCAAGGCAGACGGATTCGTCGACCAGATCCAGGTTCTGAGCTGGAGCTGGGGCGGCTCCAACGTCAGCAGCGTCAGCGGCAGCGGCGGTTCCGGTGCAGGCAAAGCCGACCTGTCGGACCTCAGCATCATGATCACCATGGACAAGGCGTCGCCCGAGCTCTTCAAAGGCATGACGACCGGCACCCACTACAAGGAAGGCCTCATGAGCGCCGTCAAGACAGGCGCCAAAGGCAAGCCTTACCTTACCGTCAAAATGAGCGAAGTCTTTGTGACCAACCTGTCGCTCTCTGCCTCGAGCGAGGTCCCCACCGCTTCGGTCTCCTTTACCTACAAGAGCATCGAGATCGAGTACAAGCAGCAGGGAACCGACGGCACCCTCACGTCCACCGGCGCGGTCAAGTACGACCTCACGACCAACGTCAGCGCCTAAGAAAAAAACTATGGATGCTGTTGCACTGTACAAGGCCGGGCAATTGGGCCCGGCCATCGAGGCGCTTGGAGCCGAACTGCGCATGCAGCCGGCCGACACCAAGCGCCGCACCTTTCTCTTCGAACTGCTCTGCTTTGCCGGGGCCTACGACCGCGCAGAAAAGCAGCTCGACGTACTCGCCACTTCCAACAAGGATGCCGGCGCCGGCGCCCTGCTCTATCGCGCCGCGCTCCACGCCCAGCGCATCCGCGAAGAGCTCTTCACCACCGGCAAGCTCCCCATGGGCGACGCCAGCACCCAGCCCCTGCAAGGAACCATCAATGGCGAACCCTTCACCGACCTCGCCGACGAAGATGACCGCATCGGTGCGCACCTTGAGGTCTTTATCGCCGGCAGCTACACCTGGGTTCCGTTCCGCTACATCGAGCGCGTAGAGCTCGCTCCACCCAAGCGTCTGCGCGACCTCCTCTGGGCCACCGCCGTCCTCACCACCACGCCCGACTTCCGGCTCCAGGACCTCGGCGAAGTGCTCATCCCCGTCCTCGCGCCGGGCAGCGCCGCTTCAACCGACGACCTGGTACGCCTCGGCCGCACCACGATCGCTGCAGAGAACGGGACAGGACCTCTCGGGCAGAAGATGTTTCTCGCCGAGGCCGACGCCGACTCCGCAGTGCAGGAGCATCCGCTGCTCGACATTCGCGAGATCGTGTTCACGCACCCCGCACCGGCGGCGGAGAACGCCTAGTGCCCCTGCGGGAAGACCTGCTCACGCCTGTCGGTGGCGAAAATCCCGCAGGCACCAGTCTGCGCTACGACCGCGTCTACGATCAGATCAAGGACGCCCGCACCGAGGACGACGACACCCTCCCCTCGGGCGCCTGGGCCCGGCAAACCAAGCGCGCCGACTACCGCGTCGTGACCAAGCTGGCCGGCGATGCGCTGGCCGCCCGCAGCAAGGACCTGCAGCTCGCCGTATGGCTGGGCGAAGCTCTCCTGAAGCAGGAAGGTGCCGCATCGCTCACGCCCGTGCTGCGCCTGCTGCTTGATCTGCAGCAGACCTTCTGGGAGACGCTCTATCCGGAAATCGACGAGGGCGACGCCGGCATGCGCGTCGCTCCCCTGCAGTGGGCAGCCAACCGCTATGCCAAGCTGCTCAACGAGGTAGGTATCACCCGCAAGGGCATCGGCATCCTCGAGTACAAGGCAGCCCGAGCCGTCGGTACCGAGGAAGACGCCAGCTCGAACGATGCCCGCCGCGCCGCACGCGAAGAGGCCATCGCCGCCGGCCGTCTTACCGGCGAAGAGCTCGACGAGGCCATCGCCGCCACGCCCAAGGCCTTCTACGTCTCGCTCGAGCAGTCGCTCACCTCCGCTCTCGAAGTGCTCGAAGAACTCAACCTCTTCTGCGAAGAGCGCTACCGTGACGACAGTCCCAGCTTCCGCACGCTGCGCCAGGGGCTTGAAGAGGTGCAGAACCTCGCGGCGTCGCTGCTGCGGGAGAAGCGCAAGCTCGAACCGGATCCCGTCAGCGACGCGGACCCAGCCGGAAGCGACGACGAAGAGGCTCTC
>DASWUY010000239.1:0-2050 GCA_036401435.1 Acidobacteriaceae bacterium
GCAATCCACAACAAATCCGCACCCAGCAAATGCGTGATCTGCAGCCAAAGCGGGGCCAGGAGAGCCACATCCGCAACCCCAAGCGCAAACTGCAACAAGAGCAGCGAAAGGACGCCCACTGCCAGCCTGCGCTCAGCAGGGCGGGGAAAGCTACGCAGCAGCAGCCAGCCAATGAATACCGCGGCAATCACCGCGCTGACCGGATGAACAATGCGCAAGCGGAGCAGCCAGTTGCTATGGCCCGACAAATCCTGCGCCAGCGCGGCGCGGACTGAAGTAGCGGGAAACAGCGTGTCACTAAGCGCAGCCAACGTTCCGCTGACGCCGACCGTCAGGGTCGCGGCCAGTCCTGTGACGGTGAGTGGCAGCTGCTGAAAACGCACGCTACCGCGGTTGCAACCATCCCGCTGGGAAACAAAGTGCGCAGAGAGGGCAAGCGCCGCCAGCAAAAGCAGCGTATTCGCCAGGTGCAAGGAGAGATAAACAGCCCGCGCGGGGGAACGGTTGTCCGCCGTGAGCCGCAACATAACCAGCAGCGCTCCGATCAGCGCCTCATTGAAGATGAGCAGGGTCGCCGCAACCATGGTGATGCGAGCCAGGTGCCCCCTTGCAGTGCTCCGAAATACCCACACCAACAAGATCAGGACCGCGATCACCGTGACCCCGGCGGTCATGCGGTGCGTAAGCTCGATCAGAGTAGCCAGTTGCGGGTGGGTCTGCACCACCACCCCGTTGCAGAGCGGCCAGTGGTCGCCGCAGCCGGCGCCGGAACTGGTGGCGCGGACCACCGCGCCCCACAAAATAGCCGCTACGTTGTAAACCAGAACCGCCCAGGCGAAGCGGGGAAGAAGAGCCGAGGCACGAGACGATTTCAAGGTCGCGGTGGCAGAACTCATCGGTCCCCCTCTTCGTATCTTACCCGGCCAGCTCCTTGGCCCGTTGGGTGGCGCGCATCACTGCTTTGATGAGGGTCACCCGCAGGCCGCCTTCTTCCAGTTCCAGGATGCCGTCGATGGTGCAGCCCGCCGGAGTGGTAACCGCGTCCTTCAGCAGTGCTGGGTGATAGCCGGTCTCAAGCACCATCTTCGCCGCGCCGAAGGTGGTCTGGGCCGCCAGCAGCGTGGCGATGTCGCGCGGCAGCCCGACCTTGACCCCGGCCTCCGCCAACGACTCCAGGATGATGTAGATAAACGCCGGCCCGCAGCCGGAAAGGCCAGTCACCGCGTCCAGGTGTTTCTCCTCCACCATCACCGTTCGCCCCACCGTGGCGAAGAGCAGGGCGGCCAGGTCCATCTGCTCCTGGGTAGCGAAGCGGCCCCGGCTCAGCGCCGCAATGCCTGCACCCAGCATGGAGGGAGTATTGGGCATCGCCCGGACAACTCCGATTTCCATGTCCGCGGCATGTTCAATAGCCGTCGTGCGCACCGAGGCGGCAATGGAGACGATCAGCTTTTGCGGGGTCAGCGCGGGACGAATCTGCCTCACCACCTCAGGCACCGTCACCGGCTTAAGCCCGATCAGGATCAGATCCGCTGCCTGCGCGGCGGCGACATTGTCGGTGGATACATCCACTCCCCACTGCGCCGAGAGCTGCCCTGCCCGCTCCTCGTGTTCCACCGTCGCCAGAATTTGCTCCGGCTCAAGGACCTTGGATTTGAGGAACGCCTGCAGCAGAATGCCACCCATCTTTCCCGCTCCCAGAATGGCCACCTTGCGGCCGGCAAGTGGGGTTGTGTATCCGCCCATGAAGTCTCCCTTACTTTTGCGTTTTTTGCTGTGCGATCCAGGCGTCGATCCGCTGCTCCAGGTAGTCAAGGGGCAGGGCGCCGGAGTCAAGCACCTGGTCGTGGAAGGCGCGCAGATCGAATCGCTCACCCAGTGCCTTCTGCGCCTTCGCGCGCAGCTCCAGCAACTTCAGTTGACCCACCTTGTAGCCCAGCGCCTGGGCCGGGTAGGCGATATAGCGATCCACTTCGGCTTGTACATCCGTCTCGTCCACCGACGAGTGGTCATGAAAGTAATCGACCATCTGCTGCCGCGTCCAGTGCTT
>DASWUY010000240.1:0-8533 GCA_036401435.1 Acidobacteriaceae bacterium
TTCCAGCGACGCCGTCGTCACGCGCAGAGCCCCGATGCTCTCCACGGCGTTGACCAGCACGAACAGAGCGGCAACCAGCGCCAGCGTGCTCCAGCTGATCTGCTTCGCCAGTTGCAGGGGATTGGTCCTGGTCCTGAGCGAAACTGCCAGTGTCAACAGCAGTGCGGCGATGCAGGTCGGCAGCCCCAGGTCCTTGTGGAACGCGGACGCGGTAAGCAGAGCCGCGACCATGAGCGCGATGCCGACGACGACCATTCTGCCTTCGCTCCTCAGGGCTGCCGGCTCCGGCGTCTGCTCGATCTTCGCCTGGAGCGGCCTGCGAAAGACCATGCGCATCGTCCCATAGGTGGCGGCGATCGAGAGGATGGAGGGCACGCCGAAGAAGGCCACCCAGCGGCCCAGGGGCGGCATGGCCTGGTGGAAGACCACCAGGTTCGCGGGGTTTGAGATAGGCAGAACGAACGAGGCCGCGTTGGCGATCAGGGCACAAGCAAAGAGGTGCGGCAGGGGTTCGACCCTGGCCTTGCGGACAGCCGCAAGAATGGCAGGGGTCAAGACGACGGCCGTGGCATCGTTCGACAGGAAGACAGTGACGACCATCCCTATCGCATAGATCAGGGTGAAGAGGCGCACTGCCGAGCCATGGGCCCCGCGAACTGCAGCAGACGAGAGCCAGTCAAAGACCCCGTGTTCCCGCGCCAGCTCGGAGAGCAGCATCATGCCGATCAGGAACAGGTACACATCTGTGCCCTGCGCCATCGCTCTGCCGGCCAGAGCGAGTGGCACAAGGCGCAAGGCAACCAGCAGCATGGCGCCGCCGCCAACCCAGTACACCTCGCGAATGCCTGCCGGGCGCACCAGCATCAGCGCGATGCTGATGCCAACGACCATCGAGAGCACGACCGGGGCGGCGGCAGCAGAGAGCATTCACCACTTTCTACCATCCTTCTTGCCGGGTGCGGTCCTTCTCTCTACAGGCCGGCGCGGCGACGCAGCACGGCCTTTGCAGCATCGGCCAGCGTCACCACGGCCGCCGCCAGCATGATCATGTCCTTGACGATCAAGCGCCCCCCGCCCGCGAGATAGGGAAAGCCATGATGCGCATCACCCAGCGCCGGCACCCACGCCTCCGGTGTGGTGATCAGGAACGACAGGGTCGTCAACGACATCAGGATCAGCAAGCCGCTGCCCAGCATCGACAACTCCGGCCTGACCGGGTAAAGCGCAATCAGCAGGCCGATGCTCACGATGACCGCGCCCAGCAAACGCGAGAAGGTGTAGGTGCCGTTCTCGTGTTGCCACTCCCGGTGTTCCAGGTTGAGCTCGCCCTCCTTGTTCATGTGCGCCCGATACTCTGCCGGGTGATGGTAGAGAAAGCTCATGACCGGACTGTTTGCAACCAGGGGCACAATGCTGTCCGCCTCGTAGTCGACGAACTTCAGCCCGCCGATCCACACCAGCACGATGACCAGCGCCACCCGCAGCATCGCCATCGCCACGCGATCGAGCCTTGACGCGGCAAGTGTCGTGGTGATCAGCAAGCGATCGAAGCGGGTCGCGCCAGTGCTCGCCATGGTTTCAATCATGCGATCTCCACCCTCTCTGGCTCTGACAACACGGCAACGTGCGGCATGGTGATCCCGCGACTCGCGTTCTCCGATGCAGCACGCGGCTCGGATTCCAGGAACGCGAGAAGGTCAGCATTTACCTCGTCTGCGAGCGTGGCCGTGATGCCATGGGGTGCGCCCGGGTAGACCTTCAACTTCGCGTCCTTGATGATCTTCACGCTCAGCTCAGCCGCATCCGCAATCGGCACGATCTGGTCCTGATCGCCGTGCAGCAGCAGAGTCGGCACGTCGATCTTTTTCAGGTCCTCGTTCAGGTCCGTCTCGGAGAAGACCTTGATGCAGTCATAGGTCCCGACGACGGAGGCCTGCATGGCCTGCAGCCAGAAGGAGTCCCGAACACCCTCGGAGATCTTCGCGCCCGGCTTGTTGTAGCCGTAGAAGGGCAAGCTCAGGTCCTTCATGAACTGCGAACGGTCCGCCACCACGCCGGCACGAAGCTCGTCAAAGACGGCGATGGGCAGGCCGCCCGGATTCTTTTCCGACTTCAGCATCACTGGCGGAATGGCGCTGATCAGAACCAGCCGGGTCACGCGCCGGGTGCCGTGGCGTCCAATGTAACGCGTCACCTCGCCTCCGCCGGTGGAATGCCCGACGAGCGTGATGTCCTTGAGGTCGAGCGACTCAATCAACTCCGCCAGATCGTCTGCGTACGTGTTCATATCATTGCCGCCCCACGTCTGCCCGGACCGGCCATGGCCCCTCCGGTCATGCGCAATCACCCGGTAGCCGCGCTGGCCCAGGAACAGCATTTGCGGATCCCAGGCATCGGCGCTCAGTGGCCATCCATGCGAGAAGACCACCGGCTTGCCGGTGCCCCAGTCCTTGTAGTAGATCGGTGTGCCGTCCTTCGTCGTGATCGTAGCCATTTCGCTTCTCCTCGTATCTGTTCCGTGGCGCCTGCATGGCGCGTTGTGGTTGACAGGCCGGGCGCACCACTCTCGCCCTGCCCGAAGCTGCCCTAGCTCGCGTGCGAACGCACTGCCTCCTCGCACATGGCTTGGACTCCCTGGATGTTCTTGATGAGCGGCTCGGGAAACCCATGGCGCTGCTGCAGGAAGTGGGGGTCGTTGTAGGTGAGCCACACGCAACCATTCGCGTCCTCCCATGCCAGGGCCTTGAGCGGCAGATCGATCGCAACGCTCGGCGCGGCGACCATTAGCGGCGTCCCCATGGTGGCGTTTCCGAAGATCAACAGCAGCGTGGGCCGCATGGACAGCCCCGCGTCGCTGGCCGCGAGCGCGTGATCCACGCGCGCCACCACGCTCGCCCCCCGGCTGCGCACTATCGTTTCAAGCGCCGCTACTGTCTCCGCCACGGAGCGCTTACTTCGTAAATGCACCAGGCCGCTCTGCGTTTCGTTCTGCGATTCATCCATCGTGCCGCTCCCCGGACCCGCTGCGTCGGCAACAGGATCAAATCTTTCACTCGCCCAGCACTCGGCTTGTCTTGCAGGTGCGTCCCGCCGCAGAGCCGCCGGACGGACCGCCGCACAGCGGAGTGGTCGTCGCCGGGCGGTCCCGCGCGTTCAGCACCCGGTTGGTCCACGAGTATCCGGCCGTCATCACCAGCACCAGCAGAGCGCCGGGAAGAACAGCCGGACTGCCGACTGGTATATCGAAGTACCGGCAGCCCACACCCACGGCAAAGCTGATCAGCAGACCAATCGCGAATCTCATCCGCATCTCTCCAGGTACAGGACAGACCGTACTCTGCCCCGCAGCCGCGTGCCTATCATGGCTTTGCATGAGTGCGCGCCCGTGCTCATGGAAAGACGCGATAGAAAAGAACCATCCCCGGGTGTTACCTTCCGACCTGCAGTACAGAGCACAGAGCCACCAGGCACGCGGAGACCATCATGAGCTTTGGAGCTATCGCTTTTACGCCGCTCGTCAAAGAGCTGCAGGAACGCTACGGCAGCCGCCGCCAGTACGAGCGGATGGAGCAGCCCGGCCATCCACAAGACGGTCTCTCGGATTTCGAACAAGCCTTCATCGCCGAGCGCGACTCCTTCTACTGGGCCAACATCAGCGCGTCCGGATGGCCCTACGTGCAACATCGCGGCGGACCGAGGGGCTTCCTCAAGGTGCTCGACGACAAGACCCTGGCCTTCGCAGATTTTCGCGGGAACCGGCAGTACATCTCCACCGGCAACCTGCTCAGTGACGATCGCGTAGCCATCATCATGGTCGACTATCCCCGGCAGGCCCGGCTCAAAATCCTGGCGCACACAGAGATCCTCGAAGCGGAAAAAGCGGAACCATGGCTGGACCGCGTGCGCGTGCCCGGATACAAGGCCACCGTCGAGAGAGTCTTCCTCCTCCACATCGCCGCGTGGGACTGGAATTGCCCCCAACACATCACACCGCGCTACACCGCTGAAGAGATCCGCACACCCGTCCTCGCCATGGAGCAGCGCGTGCAGAGCCTGGAGCAGGAAAACACCCTGCTGCGCCAGAAGATCGCTGCGCTTGAAACCACCTGATGCCGCGCGCTCGCGCATACCCGTCGCAGGAGAGGAGCCAAGCATGACCTCACGTCCACCGCTTCCCTCATTCACAGAAGAGGGCGCCGTTCACAAGGTCGGCCTTGCAGAAGACGCCTGGAACACCCGCAACCCGGAGCAGATCGCGCTTGCCTATACTCCTGACTCTGGCTGGCGCAACCGTGCCGAGTTCGCGACTGGCAGAGCCGAAATCGTGGCGCTGCTGGAACGCAAGTGGGCCAGAGAGCTGGACTACCGGCTGGTCAAGGAGCTGTGGGCCTTCCATGGGCATCGCATCGCGGTTCGCTTTGCCTACGAGTACCGCGATGAGTCCAACAGCTGGTTCCGCGCCTATGGGAATGAGAACTGGGAGTTCGACGCGCAGGGGCTGATGAGCGCTCGCCACGCCAGCATCAACGAGCTGGCCATCGCGTCCGCCGACCGCAGGTTTCTGTGGCCCCTGGGCAGAAGGCCTGACGACCACCCCGGCCTCAGCGCGCTCGGTCTCTAAAGGTCCAACTCAATTGCCGAGGCGGGCGTCGTGCAGCACAGAAGCACGTTGCCCTCCGCAGGCCGGTCGAGCGGCTCAGGCGAGTAGCACACCGCACCGCCAATCATGCCCGACTCGCAGCTGTGGCAGACCCCTGCCCGGCAGGACCACCTCACCGGAACCTCGCATGCCTCGGCAAACTCCAGCAGGTTGGCAAACCTGGCGTTCCAGGCAACCGTGAGGCCGCTGCGCGTAAAGGACACGCTTGGCCCAGCCCCGATGTCTCCCACTGGCTGGTGCGGAGCGGTGGCCGCCATGGCCGCAATCCCCGGCGTCATGGCCGGGCCGGCGCCAAACGCCTCGCTGTGGATACAGGCGCCGGCAACGCCCCAGGCAGCAAGGCCCGCCACCATCTCGGCGAGAAAAGCGGCCGGCCCGCACAGATAGTAGTCCGCCCCCTGGGGAAGGTGGTGCTGCTGCAGAAGGGCCAGGTCCAGGTGACCGCGCGCGTCGTAGTCCCGCCCCGGCTCATCTGCTTCCTCCGGCCTGCTGTAGGCCACCAGCGCATGGCTGTGCGGCAGGCGCGCCAGGAGCGCACGCGCTTCCGTTGCAAATGGGTGCTCTCTCCCATTCCTTGTCCCGTAGCACCACCAGATCTCCCGCGCTGACGATGCCGGCGCACCCGCCAGCGCATGCAGCATCGCCAGAACCGGCGTTGCTCCGATGCCCGCGCTCAGAAGCACCACCGGCGAACTCTTCTGTGCCAGCGTAAAGCTGCCCCTCGGTGCGCTTACCTCGAGCACGTCACCCACGTGAACATGATCGTGCAGGTACTGGCTTCCAGCGCCAGTACCCCTCTTTACGCTGATGCGGTAGGTCCCCACGCCCTGCGCGCCAGACATGGAGTAACTCCGCATCAACGCAGTGGCACTCCCATCGATCATGATTCTGAGCGCCAGGAACTGACCCGGCAGAGCCGCCGGCAGAGCGGTCCCGTCCTCTGCCCGCAGCAGAAACGAAAGCACCTCGACACTCTCCCGACGAATCTCTGCGACGCGCAACCGTCGAAAGCCCGTCCACGCCGGCGGCGGCGCCGAAGACGGCGCCAGGCCGACATTTCCGCTCCGCCTGTCGGCCGCCGCCAGCGCCTCCAGCGATGCCTTCCACCCCGCACTCAGAGCAGGGACGCGCACCGCCCGCTCCAATCGCTCCTGCGGATGCCCGGGAAGGTAAAGGAGTCCGTCGATCTCGGCCACGGTCACGCGCTCCGCTCCGTCAGCAACCTTGACGATCGCGTCCCCAGCGCCGATCTCGCCCTCCTCAATCACACGAAAGTAAAAGCCCGGGCGCTTGTGCGATACCAGCAGCGCCGGCATCGCGGCATGGTTCATGCGCAGCCCCACGCGATAGCAGGTCACCCGCGGCTGCGTCACTTCAAACACAGCGCCGCCGATCCGATAGCGGTCGCCGATGCAGACCTCATCATCCGCCAGTCCATCCACGGTCAGGTTCTCGCCGAACTGTCCGGGCTCAGAGTCGCTCCGGTTCAGGTACTTCTCCCAGTAGCGATAGGAGTCCATCTGGTACACCATGACCGCGCGATGCTCGCCCCCGTGGCCAGCCAGGTCGCCCTGTCCATCCCCATCGATGTTGAGGCGCCGCGCCATCACTCTGCCGGGCACGGGGCGCTTCCATACGGCCGTGCGCACGACCTTGCCCTGCCACTCCACGTCGCGCGGCAAGCCCACGTTGACCGAGACAAGCGTTCCCACTGAATTCTCCTGGCGCTCACACTACGTGAACTTCGCCGCCCGGGTGAACCATGTCTTTCCATGACATGGGAGGCGCGGCGCTGCCTAACGGAAAGCCATAGTAGGCCGCGCAGCCACGCATAGCTAGCCTCAGGTTGGCAGCGCGCAAGCGTGCCGCGATCCGATTCAACCCAGGAGCACTGCGATGACCAACGATACGCCTCACCCTTCCCGCCGCCGTTTCCTTACCGTTGCCGGGGCCTCAACGGCAGCGGCACTCTTCAGCCCCCAGCAAGCCTCAGCAGCTAGCGACCGCGCGAGGAGCGAGGAAGCCACGCACACCGGCCGGCCCTCGCTCGCGCTCAACACTCCAGACACGGCGGTCGTCTTCATTGACCCACAGAACGACGTGCTGAGTGAAAATGGTCGCGCCTGGGCAGCTGTCAGCGAGAGCGTCAAAGAGAACAGAACCATCGAAAACATGGAGCGCATCTTCAAGTCCGCCAAGGCGCGAGGCTTGGAGGTCTTCATCTCACCGCACTACTTTTTTCCGGAAGACAAGGGGTGGAAGTTTAACGGGCCGCTCGAGACGGATGAGGTCAATACGAACCTCTTCGGCCGCACCGGCCGACTCAGCCTGGACGGCATGAAAGGCTCGGGCGCCGACTGGCTTGAACGCTTCAGACCCTATATCGAGGATGGCAAGACCATCGTCGCCTCTCCTCATCGCGTCTGGGGCCCGCAAACAAACGACCTCGTTCTGCAGCTGCGCAAGCGGAGGATCAGCAGGATCATCCTCGGTGGCATGCTCGCGAACATGTGCGTCGAATCGCACCTGCGAGAGTTCCTGGAGCAGGGCTTTGAGGTAGCCGTGGTCAAGGATGCGACTGCCGGTCCGCGCCACCCTGAGTGGGGTAACGGCTACAACGCCGCCATCATCAACTACGCCTTCTTGGCTCATGCCGTGCTCACGACGGACGATACGATCAAAGCGATGGAACGAGGATCACGCTAACCGGGCGGGGCTCATCCGCGGCAGGCGCCTGCCTCCCTCCGCCGGCAGCCTACGAAAGGAGGATCACCGAGTCCCCCTTCCGGGATCTGCAGGCCTGACGATCCCCAGGGCCCCCGCCCGCGCACAGCCCCGTCTCCATGCCCCCCACTGAGGGAGCGCGGATGAGCCGTTCTCCAGCGGCTCTCTGCAAAACGCACATCCTGACTGCATGCGGGAGGGGCTTACACCCTACCCGAAATGGGCCGCTGCACTCGCCCGGATGGGGATGATGCGCACTTCAAACCATCGCGATACTGGCCTCACCAGCAAGTTCTCGCCCTTCTTCGCACACTGGTTTTGAAAGGTGGCTCTCCATGCAGGCTCTCGATCGCGCCCCGGATCCCGTCCCGTTTCCCCACATCTATCGCAACCGTCCGCACTCCCTTGCGTTCAACACTCCCCGTCCAGAGCCGCTGTGCGATGTCGTCTACCTTGTCGATGGCGACACGCAGCTCCGCCAGACGATTTCCGCGTGCTTCTCCGCTCTCAGCACCCGGGTGGTCGCCTTCGCCTCGGCCACCGCATACCTCAACTCCATGGGCCAGGACACCGCTGCCTGCCTGGTGGTCAATACTCACCTGCCGGATAGCAGCGGCTTCGATCTGCAGCGCCAGCTTGCCGAGAAAGCCAACCCGCCGGTCATCTTCATCAGCGACCACTGCGACGTTGCCTCTACTGTGCGTGCAATGAAGGCTGGCGCCATCGAGTTTCTCACCAAGCCGGTCGACCTGCAGGCACTCGTGCTGGCCGTGGACGCGGCCTTCGCCCAGGACCGCAAACAACGCCGCCGCAAGGCTGAGCTCACCGAACTGCGGGAGCGCTTCGCCCTGCTGACACCTCGCGAGCGGGAGGTCCTGCCGCTCGTCATCGGAGGTCTGCTCAACAAGCAGGCCGCGTCTCTGCTCGGCATCTCCGAGGTCACCCTGCAGATCCATCGCAGCCAGGTCATGAGAAAGACGCGGGCTGCCTCCCTGGCCGAGCTCGTCCGCATGGCCATCAAGCTCCGCATCCCCCACTTGCGGCAGGCTGTGGTCCCTGTCCACTGACCCCTCAGCAAATGCGCCTTACCCGCCTACGACAAAGGCATGATAGGCGCCATCGCTTACCTCCACTACCGTCGATAGCAAG
>DASWUY010000241.1:0-6950 GCA_036401435.1 Acidobacteriaceae bacterium
GCGCAGTGAAGAGGTCGTGCCCTCCGATGTCCATCACCACAAAGGTGTCTCCCGCCAGAAACCCGAAGCCATAGGCGCCCGCCGGCAGTGTGTGACCCTCAATCGCGAGCGGCGCTTCCGCCAGCAGGTAGGCCTGGTATCGCTCCTTGACGTCCGAAGAGTAGCCGCTCGTGTCGACCAGGACGGCGATCACCAGCGCCCCGGAAGCGAGGCGTACGGCCCCCGCATTACGCTCCTGGGTCGAGGCGACCCGACCCGCAAAGAAGACGGTCGCGGGCACCAGGGGAGCCGTGGCCTGCGGAGAGAGGAGCCCCGGTGCCGCCGCCGTGGCCTGCGCCACCAGGACCGGCGGGCGGCCGACACACGAACAGAGGGCTACGGCCAGGAGGGGCAGGCAACAGCTTCTAAGCATCATGGCGATAGTGCCTCCTGCATTTTCTTTGTGCCGGGTCCTGTGGCGCGCATGTGGATGATGGTAGAACGCGGGGGCCGCCTGTCCCGGGCGCGCTACAGCTTTCGCCTCAGAAGCTGAAACCCCGCAAAACCGACGCAAGCCGACGCCAGCGCAATGGCAAACGTCGCCGGGGTAAAGATATCTTCGAGCGCCAGCGCGAGTGTCTTGCCACGGCCATTGATCCCCGTGAACTCTCCCATCAACAGGTTCGCATAGAAGAGAAAGATGATGAATGCCACCTCGAGCAGCGCTGTTCGCAGGCGCACTCTCTTCCGTGGCTCCTGCAGGCTCTTCGGCATGGCGTCATCATATAAGAGCATCTATGCACCACCGGCGCCCCTCCCGGCCACCGTCGCATGCAGCCGCGGGCAGCCATGGTGTGGGTAGCCAAGCGGCCTCCTACTCCAATGCCGCCACCCAGGACGCGAAAGGCGGCAGGGTCAGAGTAAGCGCGTCGGCCTTCTGGAGCGAAGGCGCGTCCGTAAGCAGGGTCCGCACCCTGCCGCCTGCGGCGCCGGCCTGGCTTGGGTCAAGGGTGATCGTGCGCGGCTCGCCCGTGCAGTTGACGGCGACTACCCTCGCGGACCCTCCGCCCGCCCCGGCCCGCACGTACGCAATCACCGAGGGATCGTCCGGATTCAACATCGTCATCCTGCCCTCGCGCAGGGCAGGGTCACTTCGCCGCATCGCGATCAGCTGCTCATACCAGTGCAGCAGGGAATCGGGCGCCTTGGCTTCCACAGCCACGTTGACCATCGGGTAGTTCGGCGGAATGGGCAGCCAGGTCACGGCCGCGGTGCTGAAGCCGGCGTTCTTGCCCTCGTCCCACTGCATCGGTGTGCGCTCTCCGTCGCGGCCCTTCTCGTTGGGCCAGCCGGTAATACCGATCGGATCCTTCACGTCTTCCTTGCGCGTAGGAGTGGTCGTAACCATGCCGATCTCCTGGCCGTAGTACATCAGGGCGGTGGCACGGGAGGTGAGCAACAGCGCAGCAACCAGACGCGCAATCTCCGCGTTGTGAGCCCCATCTCCATACCGGTCCCAGCTGCGCTGATTATCGTGATTGTCAAAGACAAACAGAGGCTGGTTCGTGCCGATGCCGGTCTCGGCGTCGTTGATGTGCTTGCGCAGCAGCGCCGCATCCAGCTTGTTGGTAAAGCCCACCTGCATGTCCATCGGCAGCTGCAGTTCATCATGCCGCTCGCCGCCATACCACTTGTTCAGCTCCTGCACGTTGGGCAGGTAGGTCTCGCCGATCAGCACCCGGTCCCCTGGGTACTTGTCGGTCATCGCGCGCAGGCGCCGCATCACGTCGTGCACCTCCGGCAGGTTGTTGGTGTAGATATCGCTTAGCTTCGGGTCTCCCTGCGCGTTCAGCCCCGGCTCCGTCACCGGCTCGTCACGCAGTTGCGGGTCTTCAAACAGGGAAGGCACGGCGTCAAAGCGGAAGCCGGCCACGCCGCGGTCGAGCCAGAACCGAATGGTCGCGAACATGGCCGCTTCCACCGCCGGGTTGCGCCAATTCAGGTCCGGCTGCTGCTTGTAAAAGTCGTGGTAGTAGAACTGCTTCCTGGCCGGCACCCACTGCCATGCCGAGCCCCCGAACAGGCTTGTCCAATTGTTCGGCGGAATGGGCTTGCCCTCAGCCGTGTACCCCTTCGCATCCTGCCAGACAAACCAGTCTGCCTTGGCGTTGTTGCGGGAGCTCGCCGACTCCTTGAACCAGGCGTGCTGGTCCGAGGTGTGATTCATCACCATGTCCAGCAGGATGCGGATCTTGCGCTTGCCCGCCTCAGCAACCAGACGGTCAAAGTCGGCCAGTGTGCCGTACTGCGGGTCGACGTTTTCGTAGTCCGAGATGTCGTAGCCGAAGTCCACCTGCGGCGACGGGTACATGGGAGAGATCCAGATTGCATCCACTCCCAGCTTCTTCAGGTAATCCAGTCGCTGGGTGATGCCGTTCAGGTCCCCAATCCCGTCCCCGTTCGAGTCCTGGAAGCTGCGCGGATAGATCTCGTAGAGCACGGCGTGCTTCCACCACGGATCGCTGCCCGCATGTGCAGCCTGCGCGAGGGACGGCAGCGGTGTAAGACTCGCCGCGAGTGCCAGTGCAGCCGCCATGCAACAATTTCTGAACGCGAGCAAGGGACGCAAACTCACCTGTTTGACCTCGGAATCATCGCGCTACTATAGCATCGGTGCTCAGCCGTGCGCCAAGCGGTGTCCCCGTCCGGCAGGCCCATCCGCATTGCAACTTCCTGCCTGCCCGTGCATCTGCTACTCGCAGCCCTGTTTGCCCGGGCTGTCGAGAGCAGGCGAGCATGAAACCCATTGTCGGGCTGCATCACGTCACCGCTATCACCTCCAACCCCCAGCGCAACCTTGACTTCTACACGCAGGTGCTGGGGTTGCGTTTCGTCAAGAGAACGGTCAACTTCGACGATCCCGGCAGCTACCACTTCTACTTCGGCGATGATCTGGGTTCGCCCGGCACCATCCTGACCTTCTTTGCCTGGCCCGGCGCGCCGAGAGGTGTGCTGGGCACGGGTGAGACGGCTGCCACCGGCTTCGAGGTGCCGCCCGGATCCATCGACTTCTGGGAGCGGCACCTGCGGTCAGAAGGGCTGGCAGTGCTGCGTACCGAGCGCTTTGATCAGGTCGTCCTCAGCTTTGCCGACCCTGATGGCATGCAGTTGGAGATGGTGGGCCGGCCCCAGGCCACCGAGGCCACCGATGTGAGAGAGAGTGCGGCGCCGCGCTTCTCGCCCATAGAGGCCAGACACGCCCTCCGCGGCTTTGCTGGGGTCACGCTCCACGAGCAGGCAGTCGAGAAGACGGCGGCAGTGCTTGCCACCATGGGCTTTGCACCGGTCGCGCAACAGGGCACTCGCTTTCGCTTTGCAGCACAGGGTCATGCTTCCGGCAACTGCATTGACGTCCTGGCGCCGCAGCCTGGGACCAGTGGCCGCCTGGGAGCAGGCAGCGTCCACCACATCGCCTTCCGTGCGGCGGATGATGCCTCGCAACTGGAATGGCGCGAGCGTTTGCTGGAGCAGGGCCTTTCCGTAACGCCGGTGCAGGAGCGGACCTACTTCCGCTCCATCTACTATCGCGAGCCGGGCGGAGTCCTGTTCGAGCTGGCCACGGACCCGCCGGGCTTTGCCTTGGACGAGCCGCTGGAGTCACTCGGCGAGTCGCTCAAGCTGCCGCCCTGGCTCGAGTCCAAACGTCCCATGATTGAGCGGCAACTGCCCACCATCGAGCTGAGAAAGGCAGCCACGCCTGCCGGGGAAAAGACGCTGTGAGCCAGCAAAACGATCCTCACCACTCCCAGCCTGTGCTCCACGCAGGCTTGCCGCTCGACAAGGCTCAAGGCGTGATGCTGCTCTTGCACGGCCGCGGTGCTTCTGCCGAGGATATCCTTGGCTTAGCCGGCGCCTTTAGGCATCCGCGGCTGGCCTACCTCAGCCCGCAGGCGGCCACGCACAGCTGGTATCCCAACTCCTTTCTGGCACCGCGCGAGCAGAATGAGCCGTGGCTCACGTCTGCGCTGCGCAAGGTCGAGATCACGCTCGATGAGGCCAGGGCTGCCGGCGTGCCGCCAGACCGCGTGGTGCTCTGCGGCTTCTCACAGGGCGCATGCGTGGCTACGGAGTTCGTCGCAACCCATCCAGCGCGCTACGCAGGCCTGATCGCCTACACGGGTGGCTTGATTGGGCCGCCCGGCTCTGACCTTCGCCATGCGGGAGACCTGGCAGGAATGCCCGCGCTGCTCGCCTCGGGCGATCCTGACCCGCATGTTCCCTGGCTGCGCGTAGAGGAGTCCGCGCAAGTGCTGCGCGCCATGGGTGCAGAGGTCACGACGCGCCGGTACCCAGGCCGGCCGCACACGGTCTCGTCTGAGGAGATAGACCTCGGGCAGGAGTTGATACACGCAGCATTCCCCTGAAGCTTCGTGCCAGGCAGGGCTTAGCTTATCGAGCGCCGCTCCGGCTTCGATTTCAAGCGGGTCCTGTTCCGGGGATCGGCGCTGGGCGGCTGCGACTCATCCGGCGGCTGCTTGGCGCGGCTCTTGCGCGATCCCTTGCGCACCGGCTCCTGCTGCACCGGCTCCTCGATCACTCCGCGCATCCAGTAGTCGCCCGCCGCGTCTACCTCGATGCCGTGAACTTCGCGCTCAAAGCCCGGAAAGCGTTTGCCGAACGCTTCCATGGCCAGAATCAGCTTGATCACCGGCGTGTTCGGTCCTCCGAGCCGCTCCCCCGGCATGCTCATTGGGATCCCTGGAGGGTACGGCACCAGCATCACGGCCGCGATCCTTCCCGCCATCTCCGCAAACCGCAGCCGCTCCGTTTGTCCGCGCACCAGCTTCTGGTAGGTCTGCGCCGGCGTCAGCACAGGGTCGAAATCCTCATCGCAGGCGTCGTTGACCAGCCCTGAAAGGTTCATCTCGATCATGGCGCGGTGCATCTCGTCACTCACTTCCTTGAGCGTCGAGTTCTTGTACCGCGTCGGGTATTTCAGCACCAGCTCGGGAAGGGCTTCCTCAAGCGGCGCCTCGGTATCGTACAGGCGTTTGAACTCAAACAGGTTTTCAAGCAGTGAGCCCCACTTGCCCTTGCTGGTGCCGACAGAGAAGAGGACCAGGACCGTGTAATCGCCCGTGCGCGCAATCTCCACGCGCCGGCTGTCCAGGAACTCGGTCAATATCGAGGCCGGGATACCCCACTCATCGATCAGTCCCTGGGCGTTGACCCCTGGGGTAAGAATGGTGACCTTGGTCGGGTCGAGCATGCAATACTCGTCCGCAATGTCGGCGTCCTGAAAGCCATGCCAATCCTGCCCCGGCTTGAGCGTCCAGCAGCTGGATTGCGTCCCCAGCAGCTTGTCCGGCGCCTCTTCAAAAAGGTGGGTCTCGCCGTCCAGCGGGTCCACCACCTGCTCGGGCTGGTAGATGCGGAAGAACCACCCGTCGCCGTTGATCTCGGCTGCTCGCAGGCGGTGCGCGACCGAGGACATGGCCTTGCGGAAGCTGATAGCGTCTTGGATGGTCTCATTCATCAGCGTGGGGCCGGCTGGCTCGTCCATCATGGCCGCGGCCACGTCCAGAGACGCGATGAGCGGATAGAAAGGCGATGTCGTGCCGTGCATCATGAAGGATTCGTTGAACTGGTCGAAGTCCAGCGGCGCCCGGTCGCTCAGCTTGATGTGGACCATCGAGCCCATGGAGAAAGCAGCCAGCATCTTGTGCGTGGATTGCACGGAAAAGAGCGCGGGCCGGTTCGGCATCTCGTCCGGCACGCCCATGGCGAAGCGCCCGTTGTAGATCTGGTGGAACTTGGCATACGCGTACCAGGCTTCGTCAAAGTGCACCCGCGGCACGCTCTGGGCCAGCTCTTCCACCACCCGATCCACGTCATAACAAAGGCCGTCATAGGTAGAGTTGGTCACGACGGCGTAGGTCGGGGCCTGCGATGGAGCACCCGCCGAAAAGGGGCTTTTGGCAATCAGCTCCCTCACTGACTCAGGGGAGAAGCGCTTGAGCGGCACCAGCCCGATCATGCCGTAGCCGTTGCGCGTGGGTTTGAAATAGACAGGCCTCGCGCCGGTGACCGTGAGCGAGTGGCAGATCGATTTGTGGCAGTTCGCGTCTGCGAGCACGATGTCGTCCTGCGCGATGACACCATGACCCACAATCTGGTTCGAGTTTGACGACCCGCCCAGCACGTAAAAGGTCCAATCGGCGCCAAAGATCCGCGCCGCATTGCGCTCCGAGTCGCCCGGCGGGCCAATGTGATCCAGCCACGAGCCCAGCGGCGCAGTCGAGATGCCGAGGTCCGAGCGCATGAGGTTTTCGCCGAAGAACTGGTGGAACTCCATCCCGATCGGGTGCTTGAGGAACGCGACCCCGCCCATGTGCCCCGGCGCGTCCCAGGAGTAGGCGCCCTGGTCGGTGTACTTCTTCAACTCGCGAAAGTAGGGCGGCAGCAGCTGCTCATGGTACCGCTCCACCGCGAAGTCCACTCGGTTCGCGATGAAGGCCGGCGTGTCCCCGAACAGGTGGATGTACTCGTGTACCTGCTTGACCACTTCGAGTGGCAGCTCGGAGACCAGGGTGCGATCGGCGATGAGGAAGATCGGGATCTTCTTGTTGCGGCGCCGCACCGCACGCAGGATCTGGAGCGCAGCGCGCTCGTCAAACTGGTTATCGCCTTCAAGGTCCCAGTCCAGCAGGATCGCCGAGTGCGAAGGATCAGAGGTGACGAGCGAGAGCCCGTCCTCCGGCGTCGAGGTGCGCACCACCTCGTATCCTTCTTCGGAGATGGCCTCTACCAGGCGCTCCATCGCACGATCAGAGACCGAGTCGGTACCCCCGACTTCACTCGCAATTAACAGGACCCAACGACCTTCACTCATTCCGTTCTTGATGGTATCGCGGATGGACCCGCCGTGGGCCCGCGGCGGGTCCGACACGCCGGGCCAGAACCCCCGCAGT
>DASWUY010000242.1:0-2226 GCA_036401435.1 Acidobacteriaceae bacterium
CCTGGGCCCTGAGCCCCTCTCCACCCGCCAGAACCACAATCAACAGCAGCGCAAACGCCGCATCCCGCAGGTACCGAAAACCGAATTGCATCAAAGCGAAAAACCCTCCAGTCGCGCACCAACGCCGGGGCGCGAACCCCCGCCTGACCATTAGAGCATTTCTCCCCACCCGCTGCAGGCCACGCCCCTTGCCCCTCGGCCCGCTGCTCAGGTACACACACTACAGCCCCACCCACTTGTTTCCTGCTGCGTTACCCGGAGGAGCGGCACCATGCGTGGATTTTTCCTAGGCCTTCTGCTCGGACTGCTGGCACTGCCCCTCGCCGCTACCTTCTACCTCTACTACGGCCACGTCCCTGTCGCTGTCGACGACCCCGCCTTCCCCAGCGAGCGCCAGATCGTCCACGTCCCCATGGACGCCCGCATCCACCACGAGATGCCCCAGTCCACCCCGCTCGAGCCGAGCCCGGCCAACCTGCTTCTCGGCGCCCAGGTTTACCGCGAGCAGTGCGCCTCCTGCCATGGCCTCTACGGCCGCGACTCCAGCTTCGCCGCCCACATGTACCCTGACGCGCCCCAGCTCTGGGCCCCCCATGGCAACAACGTCGTCGGCGTCAGCGACGACCCCCCGGGCGAGACCTACTGGAAGGTGAAGAACGGCATCCGCCTCTCCGGCATGCCCGGCTACGCCAAGGTCCTCAACGAGACCCAGATGTGGCAGGTCACCGTCCTGCTGGCCCACGCCAACCAGCCCCTACCCGACCCCGTCCTCTCCCTGCTTAAGCAGCCCATCCGCCCTGAAGCCATCGTGCCCCCGGTCCACCCGCAGGAGACCCACCTGCCCGCCAGCGCCCTGGACCCACCGCCCACGCAGTAAGTGGCACCTGCCGCGACTCAATACTTCGACTTGATCGCGTACGTTGCCCCCACCGTGAACTGAAACGAATTCCGCTGCGTCGGCGGCTCGGTCATCGGAATATTGTTCAGGTACGAGTCCAACGAGCCCACCGTGAAGCTGAAATTCCTGTGCATGGGGAAGTTCAGCGCATCCGTCTCATTCGCCGAAAAGGAATGCAGGTTGTTGAACGCCGGAATGAAGTTCAGCTGCTGGGTAAACGTCACGCCGCGGTGCAGCGTCACCAGGTAGGTCGCGCCTAGCGTCGCGCCAATCAGGTTCTGATTCGTGCCCGCCGTCGCGTTCAAAAAGCGCTGACTCTCGTACTGCGCCGCTGCCTTCAGGTCCAGCTGGTGCCTGGGATATTTGAAGGACGTCCACCCCACCCCTGCGCCATAGATCTGCTCCAGGTCCAGGGCCTGCGCGTAGTTGTGGTCAAAGGAAAACTCCGCCAGGTAGTAGAACCGCGGCGAGAAATACTGGTCCCGCTCTCCATCGCCATGCAGAATATTGCTCTTGGTCTCGATCGCCGGCGTGAACACGCCCCCGCTCGTGTAGCCCGGCTGCGTGATCTTGCCGAACGAGGAGTTGAAATCGAACGCGGTCCTGTGCCGCGGCGCCAGCCAGTTCACCGTCGGCACAATGCGCACCAGCGCCAGTGCGGAGTTGACCGTGTACTGGCTCTGCGTCGCCTTGACCAGCGTCACCCCTGCCGTCGCACTCCCGTTCCACGCCTCCAGCAGCCCCGGCGACCGCAGCAGCTGCTTGTCCAGCGTCGCCCGGTCGATGATGTACGCCGCACGCGCCACCGGGATCGCCGGTATCTGCGCCTGGGTCCCGGCAGCGCTCAGCTCGATCTGCCCCGCATCCACGCTCAGCGCCCCAATCGGAATCCGCCCCTCGCCATCCTTGCGCCTGGGCGTCACTCCCTTCTCCAGCACCGCAAACGGCGCCGCCGAATGCAGCTCCTTGATCTTTTCCCAGGTCACGTTGATGTCGCCCAGCAGGTCGCTGTGAAACGTCACCGTTCCATTCACCTCTCGCAGCAGCTTGCCGCTCAGGCGATCGCCGTTGGTAAAGACCACCACGTCCGGCGCCGCAGCCGGCTTGGCCTGCGCGGCTTGCGCGGCCACCCTGCCCGCCGGCATCAGCCACGCACCCAGCCCCACCAGCAGCGCAGCGCAGCGCCAGCCCCTCCAAGCACCCCTCGCCACGATCAACCTCACTCCTTTGTCCGCAATGCCAATCTGGAACTTCTAGTCCCGGAACTGCCAAGATTGTAAGCTGTCGGCACCCCGCACCAAGGTCACTGGGCAGACGCCCCCAGCATG
>DASWUY010000243.1:0-2601 GCA_036401435.1 Acidobacteriaceae bacterium
ATCCTCACCGGCCCCATCTCCGGGGTCTCGGCCGGCCAGTACATCACCGGCCTGCTCAATGAGCTCTTCACCGTAGCCGCCGTCCACAACTGGCTGCCCCCCGCGCTCACCGTCGCCCCGCACGTCGCCCGCCAGCTCCCGATGAACGGCACCTCCGCCGTCTTCTGCATCGCAGTCACCATCTACTACTGGTGGCAGAACACCAAGGGCATCGAGGAGTCCACCGACAAGGCGCTTGAGGTCATGAAGATCACCACCATCATGGTGGTCCTTCTCGTCGGCTGGGGCATCTTTTCCGTCCTCCACCAGGGCGCGCACCTACCCCCGGCGCCCATCCCGTCCAACCTCCACTTCTCTAAGGACTCGCTCGGCTTCCTCAGCGGGACCAGGCTTGCCGGCGCCCTCGGCCTCTTCGGCATCATCATGGCCTTCGGTCACTCCGTACTCGCCATGAGCGGCGAAGAGACACTCGCCCAGGTCAATCGCGAGATCGAGCACCCCAAGCTTAAGAACCTCAAGCGCGCTGCGATCGTCATCGCCATCTACTCGCTCGTCTTTACCGGCATCGTCTCGCTCCTGGCCGTCATGCTCATCCCTGACGCGGTGCGTATCCCCGTCTACCGCGACAACCTGATCGCCGGGCTCGCCATGTACATGACCGGGCCCATGGCGCTAAAGATCGTCTTCCGCATCTTTGTCGTCATCGTCGGCTTCCTGATCCTCTCCGGCGCCATCAACACCTCCATCATCGGTTCTACCGGCGTGCTCATGCGCATCGCCGAGGACGGCGTGCTCACCGACTGGTTCCGCAAGCCGCACCCACGCTTTGGCACCAGCTACCGCATCGTCAACCTGGTCACCGGCCTGCAGTTGTTTACCATCATCGTGACCCGGGGCAATGTCATCACGCTCGGCGAGGCCTATGCCTTCGGTGTCATCTGGAGCTTTACCTTCAATGCCGTGGCCATGCTGGTGCTGCGTTGGAAGTACAAGGGCGAACGCGGCTGGCGCGTGCCCGTCAACCTCCGCATCGGCGGCAGGGAGGTGCCGGTTGGCCTCCTCTCGGTCTTCCTCGTCCTGCTTGCGACAGCCAGCGTCAACCTGCTGACCAAGAGCACCGCCACCAAGAGCGGCATCCTCTTCGCCGGCGCCTTCTTTGCCATCTTTACCTACTCCGAGCGTCGCAACGCCAAGCGTCAGCAGTTCACCCGTGCCCAGATGAAGGAGCACTTCCAGCTTGAGCACGAGGAGAACATCGGCCGCGAGGCCCTGCAGATCAAGCCCGGTGGCGTGCTCGTCAGCATGAACGATGCAACCCGGCCCTACGCGTTGAAGTGGACGCTCTCCCGCACCGATACGGACGTGCAGGACGTCGTCGTCCTCACAGCACGCATGATCGGCGCCGGCGGCCCGGAGTACCTTGACCCCTCGCACCAAAGCTTCAGCGAGCACGAGCAGATGCTGTTTACCAAGGCCGTCTCCGTTGCGGAGAGCTTTGGCAAGCACATCTCCCTGCTCGTGGTCCCGGCTGCTGATGTCTTCTCGGCGCTCGTAAGAACGGCGAACTCCCTCGAAGTCTCCATGCTGATCTCCGGGCTCTCTTCCACGCTCACCCCGCAGCAACAGGCCTTCCAGATCGGCCAGGCCTGGGAGAATCTGCCCTCACCCAAGCAGCAGTTCACCTACGTTGTGGTTACGCCGGAGGGACAGGCGCAGAACTTCCACATCGGCCCGCATGAGCCCGCCCTGCGCGCCGACGATGTGCACCTGGTCCATCGGCTGTGGCTCAACATCAGCCGCGACCCGGAGCTGAGCCAGCTACATCACAGCGACATTGTCACCTATGCGCTCACCCGGCTGGCGACCGATTACGCGCGCAGCAAACAGGAGATCCTGGGCGACCTGCGGCGCCGTGAACAGACTCCCGGTTCCGCAGGCCCGGCCACCGCGCCCCCAGCCGTTACCACGCCCGCTACTTCGTCTGCCGTCGCCATTCGCGCCCCGCGCGGCTCCTTCGACGACAAGACAGACGAGTAGCGCCGAGCCGGCTACCGGACCGCCTCGCCCGGCTTCACCATCAGCACTTCGATCCCCCCGTCTCCCAGGTGCGTCTTCAACTCGGCCGGCGTACCCGTAAGCTCGGGCATCGTACCGAAATGCACCGGCAGCACCGTCTTCACGCCCAGGTACCTGGCCGAGAGCGCAGCCTCGCGCGGGCCCATGGTGTAGTGGCCCCCAATCGGCAGCATGGCCAGTTCCGGATGGTAGAGCTCGGCGATCAACTTCATATCCGAGAAGACCGTCGTGTCGCCCGCATGCAGAAGGACTGGACCACCTTCGATGGTTAGAACGAAACCCGCCGGCACCCCGCCGTATACCACCTTGTCTCCATCGCTGATGCCGGACGTGTGCCGCGCCTCCACCATGGTCAGGGTCACGTCGCCATGGCGATAGCTGCCGCCCAGGTTCATTCCAATTCCCTTCTCCACGCCCTTGGACTGCAGCCAGGCCACCAGCTCGTAAATGCCGACTACAGCCGCGCCCGTCCGCGCAGCTGTCGGCACCACGTCAGCAATGTGATCGAAATGGCCATGCGTGGCC
>DASWUY010000244.1:0-1544 GCA_036401435.1 Acidobacteriaceae bacterium
CGGCACTCCATCTGCACCCTGGACTCGGCTACCCGCGGCGGGCGCACCAGGTCGCTTGCGAGAGGGGTGAAGCGGGCCAGCGCAAACTCGTCGACCGAGGGCGGCACCTGCGCCGCGGTCTGGTTCATTTGCTCGATAAAGTCCTCAGAGACGATGTTGACGACGAACTCCCGGGTGGCGCGGATGTTTTCAAGCGTGTCCTTGACGGGGCGGAGGCCGTTGGTGGGTGCGCGAACGGAGGGGCAGAAGCAGAGGGCGGGAGGGTTGGCGCTGGCCACGGTGAAGAAGGAGTAGGGGGCGAGGTTGGGTACGCCGGCAGCGTCAATGCTCGAGACCAGAGCAATGGGGCGGGGGAGCACGGAGCCGGCCAGCAGCTTGTAGTTCTGCTGGGCACTCTGGGTAGCTGGATCAAAGCTCTGATGAGCGAGATGGGTGGGCATGGGCTGGGAGTGCTCGCTCTCTGGAGGGGTGGGGGAAGAGCGGCCGGAGGGGCATGCGTCTCCGATTGCCAAGGCTGCATCTACCCTGTTTGATTGTACTTCCGCCTGCCGACGAGCCGGGGCGGCAGCGGCTGCGGGCGTTGAGTTTCCCAGAGGCGTTTTCGAGAGAGTTGCGGAGTCAACACGTTCATGTTTGAATTTCACATTTCGCGTCCGGCCCGTGACCTCTACCAGGTGAAGGAAGTGCTGTTCTCCTTCAACGGGAACGCTGTCTTTGCGAATCCGGCGGCGAGCCGGGAGCTGGCGCACCGGATGAACCAGGTTCGCGGCGCGGAGCAGGACCCGGAGCGCCAGGTACAGCCGGGCGCGCTGTTTGCGATGGGGCTGATCGACGAGGCGGCACACGCCATGATTGCGCACTACCGGGAGACAGTGGCGCCGGGAGTGATGGAGGACGCGCTCGCGTTCTTCGCCGAGCACGTGGGGGAAGAGGAGCTGGACAGGCTGCTGCTGACCTTTGTCGAGCGGTTCCCCGGAACGAGTGTGTACAACGGAGAGCAGACGCCAGCCGAGTGGCTGGCCGGCTCAACGGGGGGGATGACGCATCGCGCGGCGATCTTTGAGGAGCTGCTGCTGCTGTGGTTTGCCAATGTCAATCCGGCCTTTGAACCCTTCAAGGAGCTGTTCGATGACCAGCCCCTGCGGGATGAGACGGTGTATGGGGAGGTGACGGAGAAGCTGCCTGACTACTTCGCAACGCAGCCGTTCTTCGGGGAAGAGGGCGGGGACCTGCTGGCGCTGCTGACAAGCGTGGTGAGCGCCGGTGGGGGCACGCTGGCGGAGCAGTTGACGCGGCTGCGGGCGCGGTGGGGCTTTGCGGTGGGCGACCTGCTGCGGCGGGCGCTGCTGGCAGGGGACGTGCTCAAGGAGGAAGAGGTCGCGTTGTGGCTGCAGTACCACCCTCCGAGTGCGGAGACGCTGGCGCGGCGCAATCGGTTTGAGGGGTTCAGCAAGGGCGGGGCGGAGGTGCCGAACTTCAGCACGGCACCCGAGCAGTACGAGAAGTTCAGTCCTGACCAGGAGTGGATGCCGCGCACGGTACTG
>DASWUY010000245.1:0-5217 GCA_036401435.1 Acidobacteriaceae bacterium
GTGCAGATCGGGCGCACCTTCGCGAACAGCGCTGCACACGGAAGTGCAGGGCGCCAGGGGTGGCGTTCGAGCGCGACACGCGGAACGGAAAAGGTACGCCACGGAAAGTGCCTCGGCGGCACTCCTCGGTGCTCTGGCGCAGATGGCCAGGGTGCGCCATGGTAGGGACAGGAGGAAGCTATGACCAATCCAGTCACCCCTTTTTTCGCGCGGCACGCATGTGTCGATATGGCCTCGGTGGAGGAGCAGGCGTCGCAGCGTGAGCAGTCATGCAGCCTGATCCAGAGGCGCGCGAGTGATGGCACGTTTGTGAGCCACGATGACGTACCGGAGACCCCTGTGCGCCAGGCGTAGCGCCGCACAGAGGTGTGTGGCTCTCGACAACAGGGCCGAAGACCGGGGGCGAACCAGGCCTCCGGCTCCGGCAGCATAGCCGGCTTGAGGCATCCAGGCCTCGCCCCTGAAGCGCTGCGCCGGTCGTGAGGCGCTTCCATCACGGCAAATGCGACTCCCAGCAGTGACCTTTGCCCGAAACGGGAAGCGGGCAGCTTCGTCCTGATTCGAGGCAGGCCCCTGTACCGATTTACTCCGCCGCTCTCAACCCATCGCGCACCGCGGACGATGAGCCCACCATGGGCACCCAAACCTCTGAACAGGGCCGCGGCCGGATTGCATCGCTCGATGGACTGCGCGCGGTGGCCCTGCTGCTGGTCGTGCTGCTGCACCTTGGCGAGCGCTTCGACGCACCCAAGCTGCCGCTCGCGTTTGTGGCGGACGGCGTTGGCATCTTCTTCGTGTTGAGCGGTTTCCTCATCACCACGCTGCTGCTGCGAGAGTACGGAAGTACCGGGCGCATCGATCTGCCGCGCTTTTACCTCCGCCGCACCTTCCGCATCCTGCCGCCGCTCTACTTCTATCTGGGCGCGGTGGTTCTGCTCTCGACCCTGGCGCATGTGGAGCAGCATGGCCTGATGAGTGCGGGGCTGTTCTACCGCAACCTGATCTCGGTGCCGCGGGGATGGATGACCGAGCACACCTGGTCGCTAAGCCTGGAAGAGCAGTTCTACCTGCTGTGGCCGTTCGCGCTGGTGGTGGTGCTGGGTCGCCGGGGGCGGGACGCTGCGGCCTGGCTGGCGCTGGGGCTGATCGTGTGCGCGCCAGTGGTGCGGGTAACCATGAAGGCCAGCCACCTGCCCATGTTTGAGCACCGCGAGAGCTACTTCCTGTTTGCGCGCATGGATGCGCTGATGTGCGGATGCCTGCTGGCGATGCTGGTGGGCAAGCCCTGGTTTGAGCGCGCCTTTGCGCACGTGGCGCGACTATGGTGGGTCCTTCCGCTGCAGTACGTGGTTGTCTCAGGCCTGCTGAACTATCGCTTCACGGTGGCTTACCGGATGACGGTCGGCATGACGCTCGACAGCATTGCGGCCGCGCTCTTCATCCTGTGGGCCTCACGCAACGTGAGCCACCCGGTTGGGCGCCTGCTCAACTGCCGGCCCATGGTGGCGCTTGGCACCTGGTCTTACAGCGCGTACCTATGGCAAACCATCTTTACCCATGCGGAGCCAGCGCTGTCGAGCATCAACCGGATGCCCTGGGCGCTGCTGCTGCTGGTTGCGGTGGCCTGGGTCTCCTACCGCTGGGTAGAGCAGCCCGCGCTGCTCTTGCGAGTGAGGCTGAGTGAGTGGCTGAGCAGGCGTCGCAAGGGGGTACCGCTGGGGTCGCTTCCGGCAGCAACTGCCTTCTAGCGCGGCTTAGCGAAAGGCCTGGTAGACGAACGAGCCGAGGTACCAGCCGTCGAGAAACTTGTAGGGCGTTTCGCCGGTGGTGTAGTGGCCGCAGGGCAGCACCCTGGACTCATACGCGATGCCGAGCAGGTCGAAGTTGCGCAGCACCTCAAGCGAGAACTGACGCAGGAAGGTGAGGTCATAGGTCGCGTGCACGACCAGGGTGCGGCGATTGCGCCGGGCTGCCGTATCGCGGAAGCGCTCCATGTAGTGCACCGGGCTGATGGCGCCCCAGAGCGCGTTGAGCCGCTCGCGGGTGAGGCCGGCCTGCTCAAACGCGGCGCGGATGTGGCGCGTGCTCTGCCCGGTCCAGACCACGTCTCCAAAGGAAGTGGAGGCGTGGTTGAAGGCGCACACCTGCAGGCGCTCGTCGTGGGCGGCGGCGAGGAAGGCATAGCAGCTACCAAGCGAGGTGCCGAGCACGCCAAGCTGCTCATAGCCCTGCGTCTCCAGCCAGTCCAGGCAGCAGCGGATGTCGACGACCGCCTGGCGGCAGGCGGCGAGCGTGCGACCGAGGTTCGAGGACACGGCGTAGTCCGAGCGCTCCAGCTCGGCCGGGCGGCGGATGTCATGGTAGGGCTTGGAGAGTCGCAGGGCCGAGACGCCGAAGTGGTTGAAGAGAGAGCAGAGCGCGTTGTGGGAGAAGGCGTCGGCATTCCACTGGGGCATGACGATGATGGCCTTGCGGGGGCGGGCGCCGGTCTGGGCGTCAGGCCGGGCCGGGTACCAGCGCGCGTTGACCAGGTCGTTCTCGGGATACGGGGTGCGGACAGGCGAGGTGAAGCGGAGAAACTCTGCCGGGGAAAGGTCGCCGCGTGCAGCCCGGGCCTTGAGCTCTGCGTCCTGAGCCAGGGTCTCCGGTCGCACATTGGTGGGGAAGAGGGCGGGGTGCCGCTGCTCGAGCCTGTAGTCGGCAGGCACGGTGTAGTCGAAGAAGCCGGCGCTGTCCGCGAGGATCTGCCGGTTCAGCTCGAGCATCGAGGCTTCCTGGTCGCTTGCGGAGGCGATCGGTTCTGCCACGGCCGCGCTTCGGTCCTGGCCGCTGTAGGGAGCGCCTGCGGGGCGAGCTCCGAAGGTCGCTGTCGCGGCGCGGCCGGCTGCTTGGATTTCCCCGGCGCTGGCGCGGCTCGGGGCCTGCCGGCCGGTGTACTCTTCGAGCCAGTCGAAGCCCCACTCCAGCGGGCGGACCACTCGATTCTCATCGCGGGTGGTAAGCGCGGTCTCCCAGCGGTACATCCATCGTGCGTAGAGCTCGTGGAGCATATTTCCTTATCGTAATGGAGCAGGAGAGCTACGGTGGCTTGGCGGGCGTGGCATCCCTACTCCCGGGCTACAGGATCGAGGGGCGGGATGGGTCGAAGCTCCGCCGGCGCGCATCCAATGGTCCACTGGTCGACTGGTCGACCGCTCGCTCCAGGAGGCAGCAGCTTTGGCAGAACCACAGGGCAGCACCCCAGATCACGAGCAGCACCCGGCGCTTGCCGACACGCTGCTGATTGCGCACGTCACGGTGCACCTGCTGACCGGCGAAAACTTCGAGCTCTACCCCTTCGTGGACGCGAAAGACGTGAAGGCCAAGGTTTCCGAGCTGGTCGATGGGTGGCACAGCTCGGGCTTTCTGCTGCGGGGGTCGCGGCTGTACCCGTGGCACCAGGTGCGCCTGCTGGAGACTACATCAGTCGAGGAGATTACCCGGCAGGAGGCGCAGCAGAGGCTGCTGGCCTGGAAGGCCGAGGACGAGCTGCGCGCCGTGCAGTCCTTCTGGAAGACGAAGGAAGAGAAGAAGGATGGCGAGGGCAAAGAGGGTAAGGACGAGAAGAAGGAGTAGTTGTTTCGACCAGGTCCGAGGGTCCATCGACACAAAAAGAGCTGCCTTGGGGCAGCTCTTTTGGCTCTCGGCCCGGTCCGCGAAGAGCAGGGCCTGGGTTAGAGCTGGATCTTGACCAAGTCGCCGCCCATGCCGGGGGAGGTGCTGGAGGTCTGCGGCGCCCGCCAGTGATCGATGTAGGAGATCTGGTGTACGCAGGAGATGGTGCAGTGGGGCGCGCAGGTCTTCTCGGTGACAAACTCCCGCCGCAGATCGGCCTTGGTGTACTCCCGCAGCGGCACGCCGGGGAACCCGCGCTGCTGCGAGCAGTAGTGCACCAGCCCGTTCTCGCAGATGTAGAGGTAGCGGGAGCCGGACCGGCAGCGCCAGTCGTTGGGCTGGGCGTTTGCGATCGCCTCCTGGAACTTGTTGAAGCGCGAGTAGTTCTTCTTGTCCCAGTTGCGCATTTCAAAGTACACGCGACGCTCTTCGCCGCCCAGCGGCTTCAACTGCCCGTCCCCATCGTGGATGATGCCGATGGTGGAGGTAAAGCCAAGTTCAAGCGCGCGGCGCCCGATGGTGATGGCATCCTGCGGGTGCTTGATCCCGCCGCCGACGACGGAGTTGATGTTGACGTGGAACTCGGCAAACTCGGCCAGCATCTCGAGCTTCTTGTCCAGCACCTTGAGGCTCTTCTTCGAGGTCTCATCAGGGAGGACGTTGTCAATCGAGATTTGCATGTGGTCGAGCCCGGCGCGATTGAGCCGCTCGATGCGGTCGGGCATGAGCAGGTAGCCGTTGGTGATCATGCCGGCCATGCGCCCGTGGTAGCGTATGCGGGCGATGACCTGGTCGAGCTCGGGATGAGTGAGCGGCTCGCCGCCGGAGATGGTGATGATGGAGGTGCCGAGCGCCGCCAGCTTGTCGATACGGGCCAGCATCTCGGGAACGGGCACCGGCTCTGAGACCTTGTCGTACTCGTTGCAGTAGGTGCAGGAGAGATTGCAGAAGCGCGCAGGGACGATCTGGGCCATGACCGGGTGGCGCGTCGAGACGAGGGCACGGCCGACGACAGCGAGCTCGCGGAGCTTGCGGGTGACAGCCCTGGTGCGCTGGCGCAGCGTCCGTTTACGTAGAGTAGCCATCTCTGTTATTTGAACACAGCCTGCGGGTGGCGCGCCGCGCGCTGCTAGGAGCCTGCGGCTCTAGAAGAGCTTCTGGCGCTCGACCGCGTAGCCCTCCCGGCCGTGGTACTTGCCGGTGATGAGGGCGAGGCGTGTGCCCAGGCGCACAGCGGTCGAACGGTCGCCGGCCGATGGGGCGAGCTCCGGTCCCTGGTGCGCCGTTGCTCTGGCCCATGGCCCCGAGCCAGCTGCCTAGTCGATTGTTGTCCGCGACGGTGCCGCCGCTCCAGTTGTTGCCCGGACCGTCGCCCACCCCGACCCAGATCATGCCCATCTGCGCCGCGAAGATCGAGAGCTGGATGAGGGTGGAGAGCTTGTCGCCGTTCTGCGACGCGGAGTTGGTGAAGCCGGCGGCGAACTTATCCTTCCAGGTCTGCGCTGCCCAGGGGGTGAAGCAGGTCTCGAGAAACGCCTTAAAGATTGCGGAGACGCTGCCCAT
>DASWUY010000246.1:0-4748 GCA_036401435.1 Acidobacteriaceae bacterium
GCGCCAGAGCAACAGATCAGAGGCCTCAAGCAAGCAAAAACCAGCTCCTGCGAAGCCCTCAGGCGTGCGCAGCACGCTCATCCTGCCCCACCAGATCAGCACACACCTGCCGCCCCGTCGCAACCACTGCCTGCGCCAGCGCCTCGTAGTCTTCGCGTCGGCTGCGATGGTTCGTAATCGCAACCCGAATCGCATACCGATCCCCGCTCGCGGTCTTCAGCACTGTGCCCGAGACAATCCATTCGCCCGACTCCTGCAGCCGAATCACCAGCTCCCGCTGCAGTGCGTTGCGATCCACCCTCGCCGCCTGCTCGCGCTCCCGCCCCGACTCCGGCGGCTTGTACGCGAAGCAAACCACGTTTGAGGCAAGCGGCGCCAGCATCTCGAGCTCCGGATCCCCAGCAACCAGGGCCGCGAGATACGCAGCCTGACTCACATTCTGCTCGATCAGTGCGCCCAGAGTCCTGAGGCCATGCGTCTTCAGCGCCATCCAGACCTTCAGCGCCTTGAAGCTGCGAGAGCTCTCGATCCCCAGGTCCGCAAAGGACAGATCGCCCGACAGCATGCCGCGCGCCTCCGGCTCCATGTAGCTGGCCGCCGTGGCACAGGCTGCCCGGTCCAGGCCGCTGTCGCGCACCAGCAGGCACCCTGCCTCACACGGCAGATACCTCCACTTGCGCAGATCGCACGCGACCGAGTCCGCTGACTCCAGCCCTCCCACCAGCCCAGCGCTCCCCGGCGCCAGCTTCAGCAGGGCGCCAATAGCCCCATCGACATGCAGCCACATTCGCTCCCGGTCGGCCAGCCGCCGCAGTGCAATCAGATCATCCATCGCTCCCGTGTTCACCGTGCCCGCATTGCCGATCACGGCGATCGGCTGCATGCCCGCCCTGCGATCCTCGTCAATTTGTAACTGCAGCGCTTCCAGATCGACGCGATACTCCCGATCCACAGCCACCTCCCGCAGCGACGCCCTGCCCAGCCCCAGCAGCTCGACCGCCTTGCGCGCCCAGAAGTGTGTCTCGTTTGAACAGTAGAACGTCATCCGCGGCGCGCCCGACAGACCCTCCTCGCGCACGTCAAAGCCTGCTCCCGCATGCCGAGCCACCGCTAGTCCAAGCAGGTTGGCCATCGTGCCTCCAGAGGTCAGCAGCCCGCTCGTTCCCTCCGGCATCTCCAGCGCGCGCGCCAGCCACGTGATCACCTGCTGCTCCACCAGCACGGGCGCCGAGTTGCCGCCGCCCACGTGCGCATTGATGCCCGCTGCCAGCATCTCCGCCAGCATGGCGACAGGCGTGCCGGTGCCTCGTACCCAGCCCCACGCACGCGGGTGCCGATTGCCCGAGGTATAGGGCAGAATGTTGGTTACAAATTGTGAGTAGACATCGGCCAGCGGCTCACCTGCGATCGGCATGGCTGTATCGGTCGCGCCCAGCGCCTGCTGCACCGCAGCGGGCATGGGCTGCCAGGCCGGCTGTTCGCGCAGGGTTGCCAGGTGCAGCAGCATGTCATCCAGCATCTGGTGTGCCTGGGTGCGCAGCGTGCTCCAGTCGGCCGGGTCCAGGGTAAGCTCCGTCCCGTCATCAGGCACATCGCGCCGCGCAGGCACGCTCGCCTGCGTGTGCTTCTCTCCACGCTCTGTCATGCAACCACCTGGCTGCCTCCCCCTTCACGGTTAAGCGGGGTAAGACGCCTTCCTGCATCCTACGCCACCCGTCAGTCGATCCGCTCATGCCGATAGTCCGCCTCGGTCAGCAGAGCGCGTATCTGTTCAATATGGCTGGCACCACGTGTCTCCAGCGTGAAGTCGATGACCGTGTCTCCCAGATTTACCCCGTAGTGGGCGCGATCATGTGCCGTCTGCACAATGTTTGCGCGAGCGTCGGCGATGATGCGGGTCAGCTGGTGCAGAGCGCCCGGCCGGTCGCTCAGGTGAATGCGAAGACGCGTGCGGCGCCCATCCTTGACCAAACCCCGCTCGATAATTCGCGCCAGCAGGCTCACGTCGATGTTGCCACCGCACACCAGCACCCCGGTCCGCAGGGGCCTGGCCGCCATGCTCAGGGAGGTCTTGCGTTGCAGCAGCGCCGCCAGCGCAATCGCGCCCGCACCCTCGGCCAGCGTCTTCTCGTTTTCCAGCAGGATCAGGATGGCCTTGGCAATCTCCTCTTCGTCTACCGTCACCAGTTCATCCACGTACTTCTCCACCAGCGGAAAAGTGCGCACGCCTGCCCGTCGCACCGCAATGCCATCGGCAATCGTGGCCAGCGCAGCAATGGTCACCGGCTCTCCCGCCTCGTGCGCCCGCACCATCGAGGGCAATCTCTCCGTCTGCACGCCAATCACCCGCACCTCTGGCCGCAGCTCCTTGATCGCGCAACCCACGCCGCCAATCAGCCCGCCGCCGCCCACCGGCACCACCACTGCCTCCAGGTCGGGAATTTGCTCCAGCATCTCCAGGCCCAGCGTTCCCTGCCCGGCGATCACCGCCTCGTCGTCAAAGGCGTGCACTGCCGTCATGCCCTCTTCTTCGCACAGGCGCTGCGCCTCAGAGCACGCCTCGTCGTAGTTCGCCCCGTACAGCACCACCTCCGCGCCGTAGCCGGTGGTCGCCGTCACCTTCACGAGCGGCGTGGCCAGCGGCATGACGATGCAGGTCCGTATCCCACGCGAGCACGCATGGTAGGCCACCGCCTGCGCATGGTTGCCCGCGCTCGCCGCGATAATGCCCTTGTCCTTCTCAGCCTGGGTCAGGGTCAGTATCTTGTTCAGCGCGCCCCGCTCCTTGAAGGCCCCGGTACGCTGCAGGTTGTCGAGCTTGAGAAAGACTTCCTGCCCACACATGTCTGAGAGCGCGGCCGAGTAGTTGGCCGGCGAGTAGTAGATCGAGTCGCGAATGCGCGCACGCGCCGTCTCAATCATGGCCAGGTTCACAGCGGTACGATCCTGCATCAGTGCGCTCCTAGTCTCGAATCCTGCAAAATGAAAAACCTCCAGCGGCGGCGCTCAGGGCTCGCTCGCTGCAGCGCCGTCTTCCACATCGGCAAGCGCCTGCTCCCGCTCTCGATAGCTCACCTGCACCAGCAGCGCATCGGCCAGGTCGATCAGGATCCTCTCGCCCTCCATCGGGTGATACGCCTTATCTGCCGTGGCCTTGAACTGCGCGTCGCGAAGAATCACCGGCCGGTGCGGCTCCTCATCCCGCACCAGCGCATACTTGACCAGCTCGCCCGTGATAAAGCCCCGGTCCTCCCGCAACTGCACCTCCAAAAAGAAAATGAGGTCTGTGCCGCGGCTCACTGACTCTCCCGTAAACAGCTCGAAGGAGAGGGGTCGCTCCTCCAGCAGCGAGAAGATGTTCAGGCCCCGCAGCCCGCTGGTCAGCCGCGGGTTGGCCTCGATGAAGTGGAGAAATGGATGGCTCAGCTGCAGCCATCCGCTTAGGATGCCAAGCAAGTATCCGACCACGAGCGACAGGCAGAGGTAGCCCGCCGCCAACAGGATCGCTTCCGCGCGGTGCCCGGCATCCCACGCCGCCAGGTCCAGCCCATCCGCCGCATGAAGGTAGAACAGCGGAGCCTGCGCGCGAAGTATGCCCGCGCCCACCGCGGCTACGGAGGCGAACGCCAGCAGGATCAGGTGGACGGTCAGGCTGAGCGCGACCAACTCCCCCAGTTCCGTGGCCGGACCGGTGGACTCAAGCGTGGGAGCGATGATCTTGCGGCGGCTCTTTTTGGCGGCCAGGCCTGGCACCACGAGCGAAAGGATCAGCGCAATCGTAGATACATCGATCTTCAGCAGGACGCCCTACTCCGCTGCCACGTAAACCGCGGCCCAACAAAGCAGGCCAGGCAGGCTAGGGCCTCGCGCGCGGTACGCCCAGGCGGGCTGCCGCAGGCTCAGTTACGATAGAAGCCTTCTCGCCACGCCGGGTGACAAAGGGATTTTGCGCGTGGGGCACGGTTGCAACCGTGTTAAACGTGCGCACCACCGTGTCACCAGCTTGCCGTGACCTTGCGGCTCGCCTGGTCTTCCGCTTCGCCTCAATCGTCATCTGCACCCCTCCGCCCGAGTTTACGCCCCCGCAAGCGCCTGCCACAACGCTTAGCTCGGGGGTCGTTACTCCCGGGCCGTACCCCTTTACGCCACCACCACCCGCGATCCCCTCATGCCGTACCAGGCGATGAACGCATAGCAGATCACCGGCAGAAAGAAGGCATGGTGCAGCCCCATGCGATCGGCCAGCGCGCCCTGCGCCAGAGGGATAATGGCCCCGCCCACAATCGAGAAGACCAGCAGGCCAGAGCCCTTGCCGGTCAGCGGGCCCAGTTCCGCCAGCGCCAGGGCAAAGATGGTCGGGAACATGATGGAGTTGAACAGGCCCACCGCGAGGATCGAGATCATGGCCACATGCCCGAAGGTCAGCATGGAGAGAGCCACCAGCCCTGCGGCCACCAGCGCGCAGAGCGCCAGCGCCCGCCCGGGCTTGAAGTATTGCAGCGCCAGCGCTCCGATAAAGCGCCCCACCATCGCCCCCCCCCAATAAAAGATCAGGTAGTTGGCCGCCGTCGCCAGCGGCAGGTTGCCGATCTGTGGGTCGTTGAAGTAGTTGATCAGGAAGGAGCCGATCGAGACCTCTGCGCCCACATACACAAAGATGGCCAGCGCGCCCCAGTAGAGATGCGGATGATGCCAGACGCTGTCTGTCTGCCCCGGCACCGCCGGGCGCAAGTCGCGCGTGAGCTCCA
>DASWUY010000247.1:0-7270 GCA_036401435.1 Acidobacteriaceae bacterium
GGCATGGAGTCATTCGCAATCGCGACATCGATCCTGCCATCGCGGTCCCAGTCCGCCACTGCCAGGCCCAGCCCCTTGCCAGCCTGCGTAAAGCCGTACTTCGCCGCCACTTCAGAAAACCTACCGTGCCCATCGTTGTGAAAGACCAGCGGCAGCGCCGCCTTGAACAGGTCAGGATGACAGTAGGCGCGGTACCCTGGGCGATGCTCACCGCACCAGATATCTGTGAAGTCCCACTGCATGTAACGCAGCACCACCAGGTCAAGCAGCCCGTCGTTATCCAGGTCCACCCATGCCGCGCTCGTCGACCACCCGCTGCCCCCGGTGCCTGACGCCTCCGTCACATCCGTAAACGTTCCGTTGCCGTTGTTGTGGTACAGCCGGTTGCCTCCGTACGCCGTCACATACAGGTCTTCAAACCCGTCGTTGTCGTAGTCCCCGACCGCCACTCCCATCCCATAGCCCACGCCCTGCAGCCCCGCCTTCTCCGTCACGTCTTCAAAGCTGCCATCCGCCTTCTGGTGAAAGAGCCGGTTCCAGTCCGCGGGATTCGCCTTCTGCGGAATCGTCCCAGGCATCGTGGGATCCTTGAGCGGCGCCCCGTTCACCAGGAAGACATCGAGCCGCCCATCATTGTCGTAATCAAACAGCGCCACACCCGACCCCATCGTCTCCAGCAGATACTTCTTCGGGGTGTGCGAGGCGACCGCCGTAAAGTGCAGCCCGCGCCTCTCGGCCGTATCCTCGAAGCTGCCGCTCACATGCGTGTCGGGGCCCGCAGCGACCCCCTGCTGCCCTGCCGCGCTCAGGGTCGAGACCTCCGGCAGCGCACAGGCGAGCAGCAAAAGCACAAGTATCTTCAGCATGGACACCCATACTCTACGCCGCCTCTGCCCGCTTGGGAAAAATGCCCCCTCTACACCGCTACCGTCTCCCGCGTCTGCGTGCTGCCGCGCAGCTCCCATGCATCTAAGCCTCCATAGCGGTCCACCCCGCTCTCAGGAAATTCGGAGGCTCTAGATGACCATGCGCGCAGCCCTCTTGGGCCTGGTAGCCGGCGCGGCCGGCGTGGCCGCCATGACCCTGGCTGAGAAGCTGGAACAAGGCGTCACCGGCCGCCCCAACTCCTTTGTTCCCGCCCACACTCTGGAGCGACTCCTCGGGCAGCCCGCTAAACCCGACGCTGAACGCCTCGGCATGAACTGGGCCATGCACTGGGGCCAGGGCATCGCGCTCGGCGCCATGCGCGGGCTCATGGCAGAAGCCGGCGTGCGCGGCTCCATGGCTTGGCTGATCTACACCAACCTGCGCCTGCTCAACGACCAGACTCTCGAAAACGCGACCGGCGTCGGCGCGCTGCCTTGGACCTGGCCTGTAGACGAGCAGGTCATCGACATCGCCGGCAAGGGCGTCTACGCACTCGTCACCGGCCTGGTTGCTGACGCGCTCATCCCCGGCCCGCACAACGTACCCGCGCCGAGAAGGCCCTGGACAGAACGCTAGCCCGCCGCGCCATCTACCCGGAACAGGAGCCAGCCCGCTTCCCTTCTCCAGAAGTCGCAAGCCAACATGCTCACCCCGCGCAGCCGCCGAAGCAGCCCCGAAAACACCCCAGCTACCATTGCCTTCCGTAAGCCCGGCTGCTCCCTTTTCGCCCCATGCCGCATGCTAGGATGACAACCATGAAAGTGGCGATTTCTGCCGTTCGGCCCTTCCACGTCACCATGATGGCGAACGCCCTGCTCCCCCACGCCGACTCTGTTTCGATCTACAGTTCCGCACCGCGCCGCTTCTTTGGCAAGCTCGATGATCGGATCTCGACCCACCTCGTACCCTCACCCGTTGAGGTCCTGGGCAAGTTCGTGCGACTCCCCAAGCCCGTCATCCTGCGCGGCATCACTGTCTGGGATCGTCTGGTCGCTGCCGCCATGCCCCGCGCCGACCTCGTCATCGGCCTCGCCACCCAGTCGCTCGCCACCGGCCGCGCCGCCCGCCGCCGCAACGCCCGCTTCGCCCTCGACCGCGCCTGTCCCCACGTTGACTTTCAGCAGCGACTGGTCCAGGAAGAGTCTGCCAAGGTGGGCGCTCTCTTCGAGGCCGAGCCCGCCTGGTTCCGCGACCGCCAGCTTGCCGAGTATGAGACCGCCGACGCCATCCTCACGCCCTCGCACTACACCGCGCGCACCTTCCCCGCTGCACTCCGCCACAAGGTCCTCGTTGCCCCGCTCCTCGGCCGCGCCCGGTTCCCCGGCCAGATCCAGCTCGCCCGCAACACGCCTTTCACCGTCGGCGTGCTCGGCGGCCACCCCCTACGCAAGGGCTATCTCTACCTGCTTGAAGCCTGGAAGCAGCTCGGTTTGCCCAACACCCGGCTGGTCATCCGCAGCAGCAGCGACTTCACCCGCTACCCCCGGCTGGCCGAGTTGCTCAAGGGTCTGCCCAACGTCGAGCTCGTCGACTACATTCCCAACATCGCCGAGTTCTACCAGCGCTGCGACCTCTTCGTGCTGCCCAGCGTCGATGATGGTTTCGGCATGGCGCTCTTTGAGGCCATGGCCAACGGCGTCCCCAGCATCTCCACCCGCAACTGCGGCGCCTCCGAGCTGCTGATCAACGGGCGCGAGGGCCTGGTCATCGACGCGCGCAGTGTCGACCAGCTCGCCGAGGCCATTCTGAAGCCCTATGCAGATGAAGACCTGCGCCAGTCCATCGCGCTTGCCGGGCAGGACGCCGTGACCCGCATCACGGCCTCAGGGGCCTACGAGACGGTCCTCAGCCAACTCCTCAATGGCGCCGCTCCCCTGCACCCGCCCGTGCTCATGGCCGTGTAGTGTCTGCTTCCGACGCCATCCTCTCCCACCGCTACTTCATGTCGTCCGACTACTCGGGCGGCGCCGGCGCCGTCGAGCTGCCCCCTCCACCCTGGCAGCGGAGCATCCATGCCGAGCTGCGCTACCCCTACGATGTCCTCGAGCAGGCGCTCCCGCTCGTCCGCGCCCGCGGCCTGCACTTCTACTTCACCAAAGAGGCCTACTTCCTCCCCGAGTACGGACCCCACGTCGTCTCCATGCTGCTGCAGGAAGAGCGCTGCAAGGTCCCTGTTTACGGCCGCTACATCCGCGCCACCATCCGCAACCTCATGCCCCGGCCCTTCCTCGGCTGGCGCCTGCATCCCCGCATCGGCCGATCAGAAGCCGTGCTCACCTTTGAATACACACGCGACTGGTACACCCACCTCAAGTCCGTCTGGGCCCGCGCCCACCCGCCCCGCCACTGGCCTTCGCCCATCCGCAAGGAGCCGCTCGACCTCCGCATCCCTCTCGGCTACCACAGCCAGGAAGACATTCCCTACGTCCCCATCAAGGACCGCACGCTTGACATGTTCTTTGCCGGCCAGGTCCGCCACCCCGTGCCCCGGAACGACTACCGCTATTGGACCTCCACCTCGAAGTTCCAGGTACGCGAGCAGCTCTGGCGCGAGTTGTCCGCGCTCCAGAAGACCGGCGAGTGGAACATCGACCTCGGCGCCATCGCCTCTACTGACAGCAAGCGCAACGAGCAGGCCTTCAACACCTACACCGAGAAAATGATGAACACCCGCATCTGCCTCGCGCCGCGGGGCACCCTGCCAGACACCTTCCGCCACTTTGAAGGCATGCGCGCCGGCTGCCTGGTAGTCAGCAACCCCGTGCCCGTTGAGCCCTACCTCTACGGCGCGCCGATGCTGCTCATCGATCACTGGTCCGAGATCCACGGCATCCTCAAGAAACACGGCCGTGACAATGACTTCATCCAGGAGATGGGAGACCGCGGCCGCGCCTGGTGGAACAACCGCCTGACGCCGCAGATCATCGGCCGCTCCATCGCCGACCAGCTCAACGCCGATTCTCTCGACGCCCGCTGACCAGGGTTGCGGATCGCTGCAACCGCAGTCCTGCCGGATCGCTCCCAGACTCTTTCATCCACGCAGCATGAAGCTGCTGAAGAAGCTCCGCCCCAGTCCCTCCGCCTAAAAGACAGCTACCCGCCTGCCAGGCGCAGGCCCAACTCCAGCGCCCAGCTCCTCACCAGACCTTGCACATCGGCGCATGCACCATCGGTTGCCCGGCCTTGCACCCAAACGCCCTGGCAAACTCCGGCAGGTTCGCCACCACGCCGTTGATCCGTGCGGACCCCGGCGAGTGTGGGTCGGTCTTCGCAGTCACCCGCAGATTTTCCGGCCGCGTATTCTCGCACGCCCACTGCGCCATCCCCACAAAGAACCGCTGGTCCGGCGTTAAGCCCTCAGCGTTCCCCAGCACCTGCCCCGCCGTCTGCTGCTTCCACGCCATGTAGGCCAGCAGCGTTCCCCCCAGGTCGGCCACATCTTCCCCACTCGTCAGCTTCGAGTTAATGTGGATGTCGTCGACCACCACGTAGCCCGCATACTCTCCACGCACGCAGTCAATGCGTTCCTCAAACCCCTTCGCATCCTCCGCCGTCCACCAGTCCCGCAGGTTTCCCTTGGCGTCAAACTGCCGCCCCTCATCGTCAAAGGCGTGCGTCAGCTCATGCCCGATCGTCGCCCCGGTATTGCCATAGTTCGGCGCGTCGTCCAGCTTCACGTCGTAGAGCGGCGGCTGCAGCACGCCGGCCGGAAAATTGATGTCGTTCATCTGCGGGTTGAAGTACGCGTTCACCGTTGGTGGCGTCATCCCCCACTCGTTCAGATCCACCGGCTTGCCCAGCTTGTGCCACTGGCGCGCCTCCTCAAACTGGCTGGCGCGCAGCACGTCGCCGAAGTAGTCGTCCCGCTTCACCACCACCGCCGAGTAGTCCCGCCACTGGTCGGGGTAGCCGATCTTGTTCCGGATCGCGTGCAGCTTCGCCAGTGCCTCCCGCTTCGTCGCCGGGCTCATCCACTCCAGCGTCTCTATCTCGTGCTGCATTGCGGCCTCGATCTGGCCGGTCATCAGCAGCGTCTTCGCCTTGGTATCCGCGGAGAAGGTCCGCCGCACAAACTCCTGCCCCAGTGCCTCCCCCAGCTCACTGTCCACCTCCGAGGTACAGGTCTTCCACCGCGGCGGCATCGAGGGAATCCCCCGCAGCGTCCTCCCATAGAAATCGAAGTGAACCTCGGCCAGTGGTTGCGCCAGGTAGGTAGCCGTCTGGTTCAGCAGGTGAAAGCGCAGGTAGGCCCGCAGCGCCTCCACCGGCTCCCCGGACAGCTCCTTCTGCAGTGCCTGCATGAAGGCCGGCTCAGCCACATTCAGCCTGGCCACGCTGCCCGCATCCACCATCTCCAAGTAGTGCCGCCAGTCCACTGCCGGCGTCAGGGCGCTTAGTTCGGCCACCGTCTTCATGTGGTACAGGTTGTGCGGGTCGCGCTGCTCCACTCGCGTCAGCGACGCCTTGGCTAAGGCTGTTTCTATCCTCAGGATGGCCTCCGTATCCGCCTTTGCCTCACCGGCCGGCTCGCCATAGGTGTGCAGCAGCTGCTGCACATACACCAAGTACTTCTCGCGCACCTTGACCGTGTCCGCGTCTGTCTTGTCATAGTAATCGCGGTCCGGCAACCCCAGGCCTCCGGCGCCCACAGCCGCAATCATGACCGAAGAGTCAATCGCATCCTGGCTCGTGCCCGCCCCAAAGAAGTACGCGCCCGGCATCAAGTGGTTCAGCCGAGCCACCTCCGCCGTAATCTCTGCGACGGTCCTGGCTGCGTTGATCCGCGCCATCTCTGCCTCGACCGGCCTGGACCCCAGCGCATCCACCGCCGCCGTGTTCATGCACGCCGCGAAGTAATCGCCTACCTTCTGCTGCACCGGCGTGCGGTTCGTTGCCTTCGCATCCTCTTCAAGAATCCCCCACAGGAAGCGCCGGTTCTCGTTCCCCAGCTTGGCATACACACTCCACGAGGCTTGGTCCGCCGGAATGGGATTGTTCTTCATCCACCCCCCGCAGCTGTACGCGTAGAAGTCCAGGCAAGGGTCCGCAGCGCGGTCCATGCTGGTCACGTCCAGCGAAGGCGAGTACGGCATGGAGGCGAGCGGCTGCTGGGCGCCAGCCGCCACAGCCACGAGGAACGTACCAGAAAGGCAGCACAGCAGCTTCAGGAACATGGACTCTCCGTCTCCTGATCTTATCCCGAAGCGAAAGCCGTTATTCACAGGGCGGGAACGGTCCTCCCCGAACCTCGATGCTCCTTCGGCAGCTGCGTGCAGTACGGCAAGTATGGTACGGTACGTACTATGGCGCAGGCGAACACCACCCTCCTCGGCCGCGCCCTCCTCGGCCTCCTCCACCAGAAGCCCGCTGCCGGCTACGACCTCCGCAAGCTCTTTGCGGAAACGCCCATGGGAGGCTTCAGCGACAGCCCCGGCTCCATCTACCCCGCGCTGCGCCGCTTGGAAGAAAAGCGCCTCCTGCGCGGCCATCTCCAGCCCAGCTCCGGGTTGCGCCGCCGCCGGCTTCTCTCCCTCACCCCGGCCGGCGAGCGAGAGCTCCGCTCCTGGCTCGACGCACCGCTTGAAACAGTGGATATCGTCGCCCGCATGAAGGAAGTCATGCTGCGCTTTGCCTTCCTAGACAGCGTGCTCGGCGCCGAGGCAACGCTGCGCTTTCTGCACACCCTGCACGCGCTCCTCGCCGCCTACCACCCGGAGCTGAAGCACTACCTCCGGAGACACGGAGCGCTCATGCCACTCTCCGCCAGGCTCGCTCTCGAGAGCGGCATCGCCGGCTATGCGGCACAACTCGCCTGGGCCGCCCACGCGCTTCACCTCTACACCAGGAAAGTGGCCTCCACATGATTCAGCACAAGCTCCCCAACTCCCGCATGCTCTCACTCGCCGCCCTGCTCCTCTGCCCTCCTCTGGCCGCGCCCGCGCAGGGCGCACTTGCGCGCCACTACCAGCCAGGCGAGCAGGTCGCCTACACCATGCACGGCACCAACCAGGGACACACCTCCACCTTCGACTACCAGGCACACGCCCAGGCCACTGTGCAGAAGACCGCCTCCGGCAGCTTCACCGAGGTCTTCACCTGGTCCGACTTCAAGGTCGGCGGGCAGCTCTTCCCACTCTCGCCCGAAAGCCTGCAATTCCACGAGCCGCTCTCGCTCGCACCCGACCAGAGCGTCACCGTACCCGACCTGAGCAAGGTGCAACCGATCCTCATCGGTCCCACTACCGACCTGCTGACCTTCTATGCCGACGTGCAGCTTGCCATGCGACAGAAAGGTCTGGTCCACGCGGGCGACCACGTCTTCTTTGCGCACGGGGTACCGAAC
>DASWUY010000248.1:0-2189 GCA_036401435.1 Acidobacteriaceae bacterium
CCGCGCGACGCTCGGGGGCAACCTGGTCAACGCCTCGCCCGCCGCCGACTCGCCGCCGGCGCTGCTGGTCTATGACGCAGAGGTGACGCTGGTTTCAGCGGGCGGCAGTCGCAGGCTGCCCTACCGGGACTTTCACCTGGACTACAAGAAGACCTCCCTGCGCCCGGACGAGCTGCTCTTCAGCATCCACCTCCCTCGCACCTATGACGGTTACGTTTCCTTCCTGCGCAAAGTGGGCACACGCAAGGCGCAGGCCATCTCGAAGGTGGCCATCGCGGCGCTTGCTCGCACCCGCGCCGGCAGGATTGAGGACATCCGGATTGCAGCGGCCAGCCTGCGCGAGATCCCGCTTCGGCTTGTCGCCACCGAGCAGGCGCTGCTGCATCAACCCGTCAGCGGGGAGCAGGCAGCTGCGGCGGCCGCGCGGGCCCGCGCCAGCCTGCTGGCCGAGACCCTGCCCATTGATGACATACGCAGCACAGCGCGGTATCGCTCGGCGGTGGCGGCAAACCTGGTGGCGGAGTTTCTGGAGCTGCTGGCGAGCGGCGGCGCGGTGCGGTAAGGCGCGCCCCGCGCGCTGGTCCCGCGCCGAATGCGAAGGCCTGTACCAGCGGCAGTACCTGCCGTGTAGCCGCCTGTTCTTCGAGAGGGTTTATGCTCAGAGGGGAGCTTAGTGGCGGAGAGAGAGGGATTCGAACCCCCGATACCCGTCAAGGTATGGCTGATTTCGAGTCAGCTGCATTCAACCGGGCTCTGCCATCTCTCCGCGTTCGCCTGGGTTCTACTGTACCAAATGAACTGTAGGACTTGAAGGCCTCTCTGCCCCCGAAAAAGACTCCGCTTGCACCTCTCCCGACTGCGCGCACGAAGACTCCCCAACCAAGTGAGGACACCCATCATCATGCGCTTGCCATCAAAGCGTTCTGTCGCGTCCGCCTGCCTGCTCGCGGCACTGCTTGCCGGCGCCGGCTGCCGCCGCCATGGCGCCACCAGCCACGCCACCACCTCGGCGACCACTGACAACCTCAAGAGCACGCTCTCGACCAGCAAGCTGCCCATCCTGCGCTGGCCCGACTTCTCTGACTATGCCGCGCTCACGCAGACCTTTTACGGGGCGCGCAACTGGGAGGTGGCGTGGCTGGAGAACGGCAAGCCCACCCGGCAGGCGCAGCAGCTCATCGAGCTCTTCACGGCGAGCGCTGCCAAGGGCCTGGAGCCGGAGGACTACGACGCCTCGCGATGGCCGGCGCGTGTGGCAGGCCTGGCCCATGCCTCTGACCTGGACCTGGCCCAGTTCGACCTGGCCATGACCGTCTGCGTGATGCGCTACATCTCTGACCTGCACATTGGCCGGGTCAGCCCCAGCCACTTCGCTTTTGGCGTGAGCGTGGATGCGAAGAAGTACGACCTGCCGCAGTTCCTGGCTGACGAAGTGGTGGGTGCGGGCGACGTGGCCAAGGCGCTTGCCTCCATCGAGCCGCAGACCGAGCAGTACCGCGACACCCTGGCGGCGCTGGTCCGGTACCAGGCCCTGGCGCAGAAGGAAAAGCAGCAGAACTGGCAGCCTCTGCCGGTGCCGCCGCGCCCGCTCGCGCCCGGCTCGCCCTATGGGGCGGTGGCTGCGCTTCGCGAGCGGCTGCAGCTGGTCGGCGATCTGCCGGGGGACGCGGCCACTTCGCAGGCGCCGGGCGCCGCGGTCTATGACGCCACGCTCTCCCAGGCCATCCAGCAGTTCCAGCGGCGGCACAACCTGCCCAACGATGGCAAGCTGACCCCGCAGACTGTCGCTGCCCTCAACGTGCCGCTCACCATGCGCGTGCATCAGCTCGAGGACTCGCTGGAGCGGTGGCGCTGGCTCTCGGACCAGTACCTGAATGCGGCCATCCTGGTCAATATCCCTGAATACGCGCTGCGTGCCTACAACGACGATCATAAGGTCGACTTCATGATGAAGGTCGTGGTCGGCGACTCAGTGAAGGAGGACCACCAGACCCCGGTGCTTACCGAGACGATGAAGTACGTAGTCATGCGGCCCTATTGGAACGTGACGCCCACCATCATCAAGCAGGAGATCATCTCGCATATCGAGAAGAGCAAGAGCTATCTCTCCGAGAAGAACTTCGAAGTGGTCAACGGCTCAGGCAAGCCGGTTTAGGGCTGGACCACCGAACATCTGCTGCATGGCGGCC
>DASWUY010000249.1:0-1675 GCA_036401435.1 Acidobacteriaceae bacterium
AACATTTTTGCTCTCCCGGAATGTTCCACGTGGAACATTTCTGTGATAGAGGAGCGCGGCGATTGCTACCACATTCGCCGGTATCTCTGTGCAAGCGTGAGCGAGGTGTGGGCGACAACGGAGCCGCGCCGCCAGGCGCAGATGGCCCCACCGCAGGTGGTTACTCGGCGAACTGGAAGCGGCGGATGGAGGTGGCGCGGCCGGTCATGCCGTCGCACTCGATGAGGGTGGCGCTGAGGCGGGGGTCGCCCTTGGCCTGGTCAAACTTGGCGGGCATGCCGGTGAGGAAGCGCTGGAGCACCTGTTCCTTTTGCACGCCGATGACGCCGTCGTAGGGGCCGCTCATGCCGACGTCTGTCTGGTAGGCGGTGCCGCCTGGGAGGACGCGCTCATCGGCCGAGGGGATGTGGGTGTGGGTGCCGAGTACGGCGGTGACCCGCCCGTCGAGATACCAGCCCATGGCGACCTTTTCGGACGTCGCCTCGGCGTGGAAGTCGACCAGGATGACGGGCGCGGTGATGGCGGTGAGGAGCTGGTCGGCGATGCGGAAGGGATCATCGGAGGCAGCCATGAAGACGCGACCCTGCAGGTTGAGGACAGCGTAACGCTGGCCGCCGGGGAGCGTGCCCTGGTAGACGCCATGGCCCGGGGTGCCGGGAACATAGTTGGCCGGACGCAGCAGCCGGCGGGGGCGGGCGTCGCTGGCCTCGGGCTCGGACTGCATATAGTCAATGATCTCGCGCTTGTCCCAGACATGGTTGCCGGTGGTGAGGACGTGGGCGCCGAGGTCGAAGAGCTCGTCGGCGATGGCGGGCGTGACGCCGAAGCCGCCTGCGGAGTTTTCAGCATTGATCACCAGCAGATCCACGGCGTGGCCGGTGAGCATGTGGGGGAGATGTTCCCGAACGATGCGGCGGCCAGCGCTGCCAAAGACATCGCCTACGAAGAGAATGCGCAAGCGGCTGGTCACCTTTCCGGCACAGGAAGGCTCGCGCGGCCCGGAGGACCTGGTGGCGCGAGGTGAGGAGATGCTACCACGGGGAGCCAACCCGCTCAGCGGTGGTTACAAATGCAATTCAGTCAAAAGAAGCTCGCCAAGGGCGTGGGGGCGTGTGGTAGCGTGGCTGCATGGCCGCCAACACGCGCTTCTCGACCGGAGTTCACGCCCTCGTTCTGCTGGCCCTGCAGCCGGAGACGCTGCAGACCTCAGAGACCATTGCCGGCAAGCTGGGGACCAACCCGGTGGTGATTCGGCGCGTCTTCGCACTGCTGCAGCAGGCCGAGCTGGTGGTGAGCCACAAGGGGCCGAGTGGGGGGACGCAGTTGACGCGGTCGGCGCGGGAGATCACGCTGAAGGAGATCCATCGGGCGCTGGAGCCGGGGCCGCTGTTTCACGCGGTGAGCATCAAGGGAATGGCCGGCGAGGCGGTGACCAAGGAGCTGGCCCGCGCGTTCAAGAGGGCAGAGGCGGGCCTGCTGGAAGGGCTGGCGGAGACCACGCTGCACAGCGTGGCGAAGCGGGCGGCGCGGCGCAAGGCCTAGCGGTCGGTCGCCGGACAGCTTAGGGGTCGGTCGGCTCAGGAGCGGGTTGAGCGAGCACGAGGTCGCCTTCGAGTCGCAGCTGGTAGAGGGTGAGGCGCTCGGGGCCGCCGCCCTCCGCCTGGCCGGTCTGGAG
>DASWUY010000250.1:0-2100 GCA_036401435.1 Acidobacteriaceae bacterium
CAAGCACGGGGCAAACGCCTTGGCCGCCAACTTGGGCAGCGGCCAAAATCGGATCGCCTCGCACCAAAAGTGCTGGTGCTCATCGGCCAGGGCCGCAGCTACCGCTTGGTGGGACGCGAGCTTGGATTGAGCAAGAACACTGTGGCAGCCATTGTCAAACGAAACCGGCCAGCGACCGCTCCTATCAGCTGACCACGGCTATGTTCCCGATACGTGCCGGGAACCGTGCTATTCTGCCCGTCTCGACTTTGCCCATTTCTGCTGGACTGTCTCGGAATGATCGGTCGTCATGGTGCGTAGCAGGCGGCCTCGATTATGCGCTGGATGGTGGGGCTGATCGGTTCCGTTATGTCGGTGCCTGCGGCCGATGTCGCGATACGCTCGAACCAGAGGTGCTGGCGCAAGCGCGCGATCGCGTCAGCAAAGGTCGCTGCTGGTTTGGAATACCAGGCGGCGCGGCGTGGTGAAAGGTCCAGGCGTTCGGCATTTTGATGCACATAAAGCGTGACCACGCTGTAGAGGCCGAGAAGTATTGGCGTAGTCCGGAAGATCGCGGGATCGGACCACTGGCGCTGCGTCTCCATCCCAAGATGCGCGCGGGCCTCTTCGTAAGTGGTCTCCACGGCCCAGCGCCGGTTAAAGCAGTCCAGCACGTCGCGTGGCGAGGCGCTGGCGTCCGTGCACAGGAAGGCCTCCGGTTCGCGCCGTCCATCGGGATAGCGGACCAACACCCAAAGGATGGGCACGATCGGCTTGCCCCCATGGTGCCAGAGCGCGGTGCCATGAGCGTACTCGATCCACCCACCGCTGCGCCAGGAGGCGCGGCTTGATTGCGCAACCCGCAACCAGCGTGTGGCCGGATCGGTGACGCGTGCAGACAACAGCGGCTGGCGTGCACCCTTGCGGCCGGGACGGCCGGGCTTGTCCTTGTTGGAGGGTGGGTCGAACAGGCGCGCGTCCTTCCGCATCCGCGTGATGACCATCATCGAGGGACGCAGGGCATGCAGCAGTTCAAGGGCAGCGAACTCGCCGTCCATGACAGCAATGATCGTGCACTCCGGTAGCCAACGCCGCAGTGTCAGCAACAGCAAACGCGCCCATTCAGTCACGGTGCGATGGCGCTGTCCTTGACGCTCAGACCATGCCTTGCTCGGGGTAAGCGCGGTCAACACCGGTAAGCCCCAGATGCGGCCCGCAAACGGCACCTCCACCAGCACCATGGCACTTAGCCAGCGCAGGCCACGGCTGGTCGGGTTGGGCATGTCCGCACGCAGGCTCGGGTCGTAGAAGCGCCCAGCCGGGCCGATACGGCGACCACGGCGACGCTCCAGCGTATGGTCGAGGCCGATAATAATCGGCCCGGCTGGGACGAAGGTCGCCACGATTATGTGCAGCAGGGTTCGGGCCAGCGCGAGGCCGGACCAGGCGTTGCGGTTGAGCACGCGATGAAAGGCGGTGAAGCTGGGATGCTGGGCCAAGCCCAGGGCGCGCAAGCAGTTGGTGTCGGTGCGCGGCCCAACTGCTAGCAGTGCGCCCGTGGCCAAAGCCGCCGTGGTGGAACGGGTCCGGCGGGAGAAGGTGGCCAGGAAGGGCGCAAGCCAGGCAACCAAGCTGGGCGGCAGGTGAAGATCAGGACGGACCATGGCGGACCTGTCGGGCTATTCTGCTGTTGCTGAGCCAAACGGGTGGAAGCGCGGGAGGATGCGATGGGGTCGAGCGATCCTGTGATCGAGCGCATTGTCGCCTACCCTTGGCCGCGCGGCGGCGTGGAAGTGCGTCGGGTCCGGGGCGGCTACACTCTCATGTCCGCTCGCACGGGCGCCCCTGTGGCTCGCCTAAAGCCGCTTCCGTCTAGTGACCGCATTGAGGTGCTATGGTGGCGGCGTGACGCATGGGGACCTGCCGGGCCATTCGGCACCGTCCTGCCGCTCGACGACGCGCTCGCATTCATTGCTGCCGAACCGGCATTCTGGATACGAGCTTGATCTCTCAATCCCGTGATATGGGCAAAGTCAAGGCCCGTTTTATGGCGTACCCCCGGCTACGGCGCAGTCTCCCGGTATTCACTCTCAGGCGCGCCGCTCCTCGCCGCCGTCTCGT
>DASWUY010000251.1:0-1568 GCA_036401435.1 Acidobacteriaceae bacterium
TTTGTCTCCATGGCATGTATATCTGCGCGTGGCCTGGCCGGCCTGGCGGGCGACCGCGGCAGCCAGGGCACGTCACGCCCCAGGCGCTGGCACAAGTCGAGCACCGTCGCATGCAGGTCTTGCCGGGTTAGGGCCGCCCCCAAGTCCAGCGCGTTGCCGCCGGCGCCGCAGCGGAAGCAGTGCCACGCCTGCTTGCCGAGAGGGGCCGCGAACGACCGGCTGGTCCGCGACCGGGAGCGATGCACGGGGCAGGCGCCGCGCAGTTGGTGGCCGACGCGCGTGTGCGGCACGAAGCCGAGCAGTTCGAGCACCGCGGCCAGGGGCAGGCGGGCCCGCGCTGCGCGGAAATCAATCCCCGGCATGAGCGACCTCCTTTGGCGACAGAGAAGAGGAACCCGTACGAACTCGGCCACCTCCCTGCCAGAAGCGCTCCTCGTCGAAGGCTTCGTGCTTGCGGAGCATGTGATAGACGGCGCGTGCCAAACGCGCTGCCAGGATGCCCAGGGCCTTGCCGTCGCCGCGCTGGGCGGCCTGCTTCGCTTTCCACTTCGTGGCGCGCTCCCTGGAGCGCAGGAACAGACCCACCGCCTCGGCGAAAGCCCAGCGCAGGTGTGCGTTGCCGATCTTCTTGCTGCCGGTCCCCTTCTTTTTGCCGGCCGACTCATGAGCGCAGCGGACCAGGCGGGCGTAGGACAGAAACGGCCCGGCCGTGGCAAAGCGCTGCACCTCGTGCATCTCGTAGAGCAGCACCAGCGCCAGCACCGGACCGACGCCGGCAATGGTCCGCAGGCGGTGATAGGTCTGCACGTCATCGACCTTGGCCGTGCGCGTCAAGTAGCGTTCCAGTTCCCGGATCAGTTCGTCGAGTCGATCGACGAGGGCACAATCGACGGCAGCGCTCTTCTGCACGCTCGGGTCGGCGAAGCGCTCGGCGATCTGCAACTCGTCGCGGTTGGCCGCAAAGGACAGCTTCTTCGGGAAGGGCGCGAGGTTATACTGGCTATTGAGGATCTGCAGGTGCGTGAGCAGTTCGGCGCGTTTGCGGACCAGGGAAGTACGGCGCCGGAGCAGGTCGCGGGTTTCACGCATGCCCTTGGGGTAGGCGTAGGCGAGTGCAAAGGTGCCGCCGCGGAGCAGGCGTGCGATCTTGCCGGCGTCAATCTTATCGTTCTTGGCCTTGCCGCCGTGAATGGCCTTCATGTACAGCGCGTGACCGAGCACGAAGGCGATGCCTTCTTCGGCGCAGCGGTCGGCGACCCAATACCAGGCAAACATGCACTCGACGCCGACCACGAGAGGGTCGCGGAAGGGGGCGATGGCTTTCAGGAAGGCCGCGGGGTTGCTGGCCAGGTTCTTGTCGACGACGACGGCACCCTCGTGGTCAAGGATGCACAGGTGCATCGTCCTGGCGTGCAGGTCGATACCGCAGTAGAATCGGTGTTGTTGGGTGTAGAATCTCATCATGGTCTCCCAGTAAAAAGGTCTTGCGCTGGGTGTGTGGCAACTTCCAGCATACCTGCTGAACAGAGGCCATGATGAGTATCCAATCGCTGCAGCCGACCGGGGCC
>DASWUY010000252.1:0-9609 GCA_036401435.1 Acidobacteriaceae bacterium
GACGGCGCAGATGCGTGGGAGGATACTCTCGCCATGCTCGAGGAGCGCTGGGCGCCGACCGGCCTGCGGGGCGTGCTGCACTGCTTTACAGGGGAGCCGGGCCATGCGCGGCGAGCGCTGGACATGGGCTTCCTGGTCTCGTTTGCGGGGAACCTGACCTACCCGAGCGCCTCCGGGTTGCGGGAGATTGCGCGGGTAACACCGCTGGAGAGCCTGCTGGTGGAGACGGATGCCCCTTTCCTGGCGCCGGTGCCGGACCGGGGCAAGCGCAACGAGCCGGCGTTTGTGGCCCGGACGGCGTCGCTGCTGGGGGAGCTGCACGGTGTGGAGGGAGCCGAGGTTGCGGCCCGGACGGGTGAAAACTTCGCCGGGCTTTTCCGTCGGACAGCGGCGAGTGCGGCACCGCGGTAGCGCGCGCGCCGGCATTTGCGCTGATAATGGGTGGTGGAAGAGTGAGGAAGCATGGCTGCGGACAACTCCTTTGACGTGGTGAGCAAGGTAGAGATCCAGGAAGTAAAGAACGCGATTGACCAGGCATCGAAGGAGGTCAACGCGCGCTTTGACCTGAAGGATTCGAAGTCGACGATCAAGCTGGCCGGGGATGAGACGGCCATCGAGCTGGCGTCTGCGGATGAGTACAAGCTGCAGGCGGTGATCCAGATCCTGGAGCAGAAGCTGATCAAGCGCGGCATCTCGATCAAGGCCTTGGACTTTGGCAAGCTCGAGCCGGCGACCGGCAACAGCGTGCGGCAGAAGGTGACGATCCGGCAGGGCGTAGCGAGCGAGAAGGCCAAGGAGATTGTGCGCGTGATCAAGGATTCGAAGAAAAAGCTGCAGGCCTCGATCCAGGGCGACATGGTACGGATCACGGGCAAGGATCGCGATACCCTACAGGAGGCGATTGCGCTGCTGCGCGGCAACGATTTCGGCATCGAGTTGCAGTTCACGAACTTTCGTACCAATTGAGAGCAGCACTGACCTTGGGAGAGTGAGTGAGCACAGCGGCGATAGCCACGGCCAAAGAAGTCTTTGACCTGCTCCACGACGACCTGCGTGCGATCGAGCGCGAGTTCGGCAAGGACGCGGTGTCGCCGGTCGCGGTGATCACGGAGATCTCGGAGTATCTGCGCGAGGGAGGGGGCAAGCGGCTGCGGCCTTCGCTGCTGCTCTTGTCAGCGCGCAGCCTGGGGTACACGGGCGCGGGCATGATCCGGCTGGGCGCGGTGGTGGAGATGGTGCACACGGCCACGCTGGTGCACGACGACATCATTGACGCGGCGGACATGCGTCGCGGCCGGCCCTCGCCGAACACCACCTGGGGCAATCCGAAGTGCGTGCTGGCCGGGGACTGGCTGTACATGCAGGCGTTTCGCGTGGCGCTGGCGGAGCGGAACTTTCGCGTGCTGGACCTGTTGATCACGCTGACCCAGCAGATGGTGGAAGGCGAACTGCTGCAGCTGGAAAAGCTGGGCCGCGCGGTAAGCGAAGCGGAATACAACGAGCTGATCTATCGCAAGACTGCCTGCCTGTTTGAGGTCTCGATGCGGCTGGGCGCGGTGCTGGCCGGTGCCGATGCGGAGACGGAGCGCTGCCTGGGCGAGTATGGGCATGCGCTGGGGCTGGCGTTCCAGATCGTTGACGATGTGCTGGACCTGACAGCTGCCGAGGCGGTGCTGGGCAAGCCCGTGGCGAGCGATCTGCGCGAGGGCAAGGCAACGCTCGCGGTGATCCATGCGCTGGAGCATGGGAGCTTGGCGGAGCGGGCGGCGATTGCGGCGGTGCTGGAAGAGCAGGGTTTTGCCAGCGTACGGTACGAAGCGGTGTACGAGATCCTGCGGCGGCATGGCTCGATCGAGTACGCGATGCGGGCGGCTGAGGGACATGCGGAGATCGCAAAGGCCTCGCTCGACCGGCTGGCTGACTCGGAGTACAAGCGGGCCCTGCTGTGGGTGCCCGACTTTGTCACAACCAGAGACCGCTGACGAAGCTGCTAGGGACCGGCTGCTGCCCCGCTTCGCGGTGCTTTACTGCGCCCTTACGGGAACAGACACGTCGGTCGTCTCCCAGCGCACGTGCAGCTCTGTGCTGTCACCGTGCGTGTTCTCAAAGGTGATGCTCATCTTCTCCTGCGGCTGGGGGAGGCTTGCCTTGTTCATGGGGACGCGGGCCAAGTCCTGCGCCTGGTCGTACTGTGTGCCCCACTGGCCGGTCTGCTTGTTGATGATCAGCATCCAGGTGCCGGCAGAGGGCAGGGTGTAGAGGGTGTAGGAGCCGGCCGGCACTTGCGCGCTTCCAATCCTGAGGTCTGTCTGGGTCTTGAGGGAGGTAGCGGGGTTGGCGCCGGTACGCCACACCTTGTCATAGGGCACGAGCCCGCCCATGATCTTGCGGCCGCGCATCATGGGCGTGTTGTAGTCGATGACGACGGCCTTGCCGGCCATCGTAACCTGGGCCTGGGCCGGGGGGCTGGGCAGTGGCTTGTCTGTGGTGGCGGCCTGTGTGTGGGCGGCCTGCGGCTGGGCGGCGGCGCGACAGGGCAGGAGCGCGGCCGAGAGCGCGGCAGACAGGCTGAGGGTGGCGATCAACAAGGACCTGGTTCGCGTCATCGAGGGTTCCAGTGTGTCTTCGAGTATGTCTCCCGCGGGGAAAAAGGGAGCGCACCCAAGTGTGGGCCAGGCGCGCGCCCCTGTCAAAAGGGGCGCGGGGCCGGGGCGCGTCAGGCGGCTGCAGCGCGGAACTGCTCGATGCGCGCGAACTCTTCCGGGGAGAGGCGGAAGGTGTTGGCGGGCAGGATGCCATCGACCTGGTCAGGGCGGCGAGCGCCGACGATGGCCGCCGTGATGGCGGGGTTGTGAAGCGTCCAGGCGATGGCGACGACGCCGGGCTCGACGTTGTGGGGCTGGCCGATGTCGCGGAGCAGTTCGGCCAGCTTGAGGTTCTTTTCGAGTTTTGCGCCGTTGAAGTTGGGGCTCTTCTTGCGCCAGTCATCGGAGGGCATCGTGGCGACGCGCTCGGCGGTCATCTTGCCGGTGAGCAGGCCGGAGGCCATTGGCGAGTAGTTGATGACGCCGATGTTGTTTTCCCGGCAAAAGGGCAGGATGTCCGTCTCGACCTTGGGGTTGACGAGCGAGTAGGGGGGCTGCAGCGAGGTGATGGGGGCGATGGCCTGGGCGCGCCGCATCTGCTCGATGTTGAAGTTGGAGACGCCGATGTGGCGGACCAGGCCCTGCTCCTTGAAGCGGGCGAGGGCCGTCCAGCCTTCTTCGATCTCTTCGGCGGGGTTGGGCCAGTGAATCTGGTAGAGGTCGATGGCGTCGATGTCGAGGCGGCGGAGAGAGTTCTCGACTTCCTCCTGGAGGGAGCCGTCCTTGAGCGAGCGGTAGATGGTGCGGGTGTCCAGGTTCCAGCGCATGGAGCACTTGGTGAACACGTAGGGCTTGCTGGGCGATTGCTTGAGGGCGCGGGCGACCACCTCTTCCGAGTGGCCGAGGCCGTAGATGGCGGCGGTATCGATCCAGTTGATGCCCTGGTCGAGCGCGCGGAGGATGGTCTGGACGGAGTCTTCGTCATCCTGCGCGCCCCAGGCAAACTCCCAGTCGCCGCCGCCGATGGCCCAGGCGCCAAAGCCGACAGGGCTGAGGTGAAGGTCGGAGTCGCCGAGCTGGCGGGTGTCAAAGGGAGTCTCTGCGCGGCTGCGGGTGAGGGTAGGCATGGTTGGTTTGGATGCGGCGTCGAGGAGGCAGAGCTTCAGGCGGCTGCGGCTTCGCATGGCGTGAAAAACCCCACGGGGTGGTGCTGCTCAGTAGTCGAGGAGAAAGCGGCCTTCGCGCATGATCTGGCGGTCTTCGGCCCAGATGTTGAAGCCGAGGCCGACGACGTCGATGTGGGTGGAGGAGAACCAGGGGGCGCCGGTGTGCTCGCCGTAGGGGTTGCCGAACGCGATGTGGATGCCGGGGAACTTTTCATCCTGAAGGATGTTGCCGATGACCTGGTGGACGCCGATGTTGGTGCCGATGGCGAACTCGCCGACGCGGTCGGAGTTTTCGTCGGTGTGGGTGTAGGCCCAGAAGTCGTCGCGAAGCGCGGTGTTTTCGCTCTCGCAGGAGACGATGCGGTTGTTGGCGATCTGGATGGTGAGGGGGGTCTGCTGGAGGAGGCCGTACTTGGCGCAGAGGTAGTCGCCGACAACGCCATCGACGACGAAGGTGCCATTGAGGTCGCCGGGGCTGGTGAAGATTTCGCCGCCGGGCAGGTTGCCCCACTTGTCACGGGAGATGATGCCGGAGGTCTTGAGCCAGTGGTAGTCGGGGCGCATGTCGGCGCGGATGTCCGTGCCGGCAGCGGTGGTGGCGCGAAGCCATCGCGCGGGGCGGACGATGTCGATGAGCTGGTGCGAGAGGCGATCGATGCGGGAGAAGTCGGCGCGCATGCCCTCGCACATGATGCGCGGGGTGATGTTGACCATGTGGGCGTGGCGCATGCGGCGGCGGTTGACGACGTCGGTCATCTGCATGCGGGAGCGCAGCTCGTTCTGCTGGACGGTGACGGCGAAGATGCTGACGTCGGAGTCCTCCATGTCGGCGAGGACAGGGTGGGGCATGTTGGCGAGAGGCCGCGGGGCGAGCTCCTCGAGGACGAAGACACGCCAGCGGCAGCCCGCGACGGCGAGCTCAGAGGCGAGCGCGGCAGCGATCTGGAGCGAGGCGTGATCGGCGATGAGGGTGACCTTTTCCCCGGGCTGGACGCGCAGGCAGGCGTGGATGGCGGCTTGCGCGCCGGGGAGGAACTCCTCTGGGAAGAGGGTCGAGAGGAGGGCCTCTTCGCGCTCGCCGGGCGCGTGCGCGGCGGGTGTGGAGGAGGTGGCGATGCGGCGATCTTCGGGGCTAATCAACGAGGCCCGCCTTGGTCTCGCTGGCCATGTAATCGACGACAGCGTGAAGGTCGTTGGTCTCGGCGAAGACGCGGAGCTGGCGGTCGGCGCCGGTACCGGTCTCGAGCATGTGTTCGATGTAGCCGATCTCGCGGCGGCAGTCGAGGTCGTCGACTACTTCCTCAACCCAGTCGAGGTATTCGCGGATGAGATCGCGTTCGGGCACCTCGCACTCCTTGCCGAAGTCGATGAGCTTGCCGTCGAGGCCGTAGCGGACGGCGCGCCACTTGTTTTCCATCAGCAGGGCGCGGGAGTACTGGCGGAAGTCGAGGTTGCGGGCGTGCAGCCGGTAGAGCTTGGCGGCGGTGGCCTGGATGAGGGCGGCGATGGCGAGCGACTCGTCGGCGCGGAGAGGGATGTCGCAGATGCGGACTTCGACGGTCCCGAAGAAGGGATGGGGGCGGACGTCCCACCAGATCTTCTTGGCGTTGTCGAGCGAGTTGGTCTTGACGAGCAGGTTGACGTACTGCTCGAACTCGGCGTAGCTGGCGAAGGAGTCGGGGATGTTGGTGCGGGGAAACTTGTCAAAGACCTTGGCGCGGTAGCTCTTGAGGCCGCTGTTGGCGCCGCGCCAGAAGGGCGAGTTGGTGGAGAGAGCGAGGATGTGGGGCAGGAAGTAGCGCATCGAGTTCATGATGCGGATGGATGCCTCGCGATCTTCAACGCCGACGTGGACGTGCAGGCCAAAGATCAGGTTGGAGCGGGCGACCTGCTGGAGGTCTTCGACGACGCGCTCGTAGCGGGCGTCCGGATAGATCTCCTGGGCGCGCCAGTCGGCGAAGGGGTGGGTGGCGCCGGCGACCAGCATGAGGCCGTTCTCCTGGGCCAGGCCGATCATGCCGCGGCGCAGCTCATACAGGTCTTCGCGGGCCTCCTTGATGGTGCGACAGACGTGGGTGCCGACCTCAATGACGGACTGGTGCATCTCGGCCTTGACGCGCTCTTCGAGGCGGAGCTTGCCCTTGGCCAGCATCTCGGTCGCGATATGGGAGCGGAGATCACGGGTGACCGGATCGACGGTCTGGTACTCCTCTTCAATGCCGATGGTGAAGGAAGGCTGCATATGCGGGAGTCCTCGTGGATGAGCGGGGGCGACGGGCTTGATGGCGAGTCCGGGGCTTCGCGCCTAGTTCTGGGGCGCGGTCTCTTGCGCGGCCTTTTTGGGAGCAGCTTTGGCCGGTGTTTTCTTCGCGGCCTTCTTGGGCGCAGCCTTAGCGGGCTTCTTTTCAGCGGCGGATGCGGCGAGGGCGAAGGTCTCCTGCCCGCCGCCGAGGAACGCGCCCCAGTGGAAGAGCTCCGTGACGTGCGATGCATTCGCCTTCTCGATGGCGAGACGGGCGACGGCATCGACGATCCACTCGAAGCTGGCAGCGCCAACGGAGTGGTAGTCGGCGTCGGGTGCGGGGTTCATGAAGTCGATGGCGTAAGGGATGCCGTCTTCGACGGCAAACTCGACCGTGTTGAGGTCGTAGCCGAGCGCGGTGCAGAGAGTGAGAGCATCCTTGCGCACGCGTTCGAGCAGCGCCGGATCATAGGCGGGCGGGTCCTGCAGGTAGCGCTCGTGGTGAGGGCGGCGGGGGTCGTAGGGCATGATGCGGACTTCGCGCTGGCCGACGACGTAGCAGCGGAAGTAGTCGGTAAAGCGGACGGCGGCCTGGAGGGTCATGCACAGGTCTCGGCTCTGGTCGTAGGCGCGGAAAAACTCATCGGCATTGTGGACGTGGTAGACGTCGCGCCAGCCGCCGCCGTCCACCGGCTTGAGGAAGGCGGGAAAGCCGACCTTCTCGAAGATGTCCTCCCAGGGCAGAGGGAAGATCAGGTTGCGCATGGAGCGTTCGGTGGTGAGCTCGGGAAAGTGCTTGTGGGGCAGGATGACGGTGCGGGGGACGGCGACGCCCAGTTTTGCCGCCAGCGAGTAGTTGAAGAACTTGTCGTCGGCCGACCACCAGAAGGGATTGTTGATGACAGCAGTGCCGTTGAGCACGGCGTGCTTGAGGAAGGCGCGGTAGAAGGGCACGTCGTGGGAGATGCGGTCGATGATGACTGCGTAGCGAGGCACGGTATCGAGCGCAACGGCGCCGACGCAGACGGCTTCGGCCTGAATCGGCTCGCCCTTGCGATGCGCGCCCATGGCATTGATGCGCTCGACCAGGGCGCCGGGAAACGAGTCTTCCATGCCGAACAGAACGCCGATCCTCTTCATTGCGCCTTCTTCTCCTCAGCGTGACGGTGGTGCGGGCGCCGGAGCAGGAGTCCCAGCCGGAGCCTTGCTGACACCTTAGACGACCCGGGGTTTCACTGCAATCTCCGATGCTGGGTTGAGAGCCGGGGACGCAAAGGGAAACGATTCTTCGAGCGCCCAGGGGCCGCCGAGGTAGCGCCAGAGCAGGAGGCCGGTCGCCGTGATGGTCCAGGGGCGAAAGCCGGGAGAGAGTCGACCAAGGAGAGCCTGCGCCTGGGGAGCGGACACTTTGTTCTGGATGACGACATGGGGGCGCAGGGGCTGCTGGTCCTGCCGGGTGAGCCACGGGTGCCAGGCCTGCGCGAGGTGGGCGTGCAGGGTGAGCAGAGGCCGCGCCGGATGGAAGGCGTAGGCTACGCCGCGGCCGAGCGGCTGCAGGCCGGCGACGGTGAGCGGGAAGCCTTCGGTGGACTGCGCTAGGGCGTCGAGGGTAGAGCGGATGGAGGCGAGCTGGTCGCCGGGCAGGGCGTGGAAGAGGGTGATGTGGGCGGGGATGTGGTTGCGCGCCGGGGGGAAGTGGCGGCGGCGCTGCTGATCGAAGTCGGCCTGCGCGTCGGGGTCGAGGGCGAGGGTGAGGATGAGCGGCGGGGCGTCGGGCGGTGCCATGGCTGGGTGGGATGCGGGAGCGACGGCCGCGCCTAGGGGCGGAGAGGCTGGGGCTGGGGCAGGCGGAGCGAATCGACGATGCGGGTGGCGGCCTGCGCGGGCGTGCAGAGGCTGGTGTCGATAGTGAGCGAGGGGGTAGGGGGAGAAGCGAAGTGGAAGGCGCCCGCGGTGTAGAGCTCTTCAAAGAGCACGGGGTCGGCGAGCTTTTCATAGTGCAGGCGAGAAGGAAGGCTGACGCGCGCTTTGAGCTCGGCGAAGGGGCAGACCAGCTCAACGAAGACCACCTGGCCGCGGCCACGCTCGAGGGTAGAGAGGGTCTCAGGGAGGAAGGTGGCGGGCACGCTCGGCTCGGGCGCGAAGGTGAAGATGAGGCCGGGGAGCCCGGCGCGGCAGGCGTGGTCAAAAACGGAGAGCCAGAGCTGCTGGCGGAGGTCAATGAATGGCTGGCTGCCGAAGGGAAAGATCTGGAGCAGGCCATCGAGGACGAGGTGGTTGTGGAAGAGCTTGTAGCCGGTAAGCGCGGCGAGTTCGCGGCCGATGGTGAGCTTGCCGGTGGCTGGGAGCCCGTAGAGGAAGAGGAGCTGCATGAGGTGAGACAAGTGTAGTGACAGCAGGGCGCGTTGCGCGCGAGGGGTGAGGGTTGGTGATGCGGGAAGGGGATGGGCTGTGAGAGGATTTCCCTATGAGCGATTTCATTCCCAAGGCAGGCGGCGTCAGGGTGGGCGGACTGAGCCGTGCGGCGCAGAAGCTGCAGTCGGCGCGAGAGAAAGCGGCGCAGGTAAAGAGTGGCGAGAAGCCGATGTCGGCTGGCTCGGCGGCTGCTTTGAAGGCGAAGGATTCCTTCGCCAAGACGAAGAAGACGACCTTCCAGCGCAAGGCCGTGTAGTCCCCGAGCCGGGGACGCGCCGGCTGGGGTGGGACTGGGCCGGTCGGTGGCCGGGCGCGCTAGAGGTAGGTCTGCATCATGCGCTGCCAGGTGGGCCAGTCATGCGCGTTCCAGCTGTCCCAAATCTCGAGGCGATGGCCGACGCCTTTCTGGTGCAGCAGGTGCGAGAGGTGCTGGTTCTGGGGCAGGCACTGGTCGTCCCAGCCGGTGGCCAGGATGTAGCTGGAGCGGCGGTAGCGGTCCAGGTGCCAGCTGTCGCTGAGGTTGGGCAGGTAGTGAGGCGGGATGTTGAGGTAGGTATCGGCATCGCTGTAGCCGTGCAGGAAGAAGCTGATGTCAAAGGCGCCGCTCATCGAGAGGAAGCCGGTGAAGACATCGGGGCGGCGGAGCGCGATGTTGACCGCGTGGTAGCCGCCGAAGCTGCAGCCGAGGGTCGCAAGCCACTGGCTGTGGTTGTAGCGGCGCACCAGGGGAACGACCTCTTCGAGCACGTAGCTCTCGTACTGCATGTGGCGGGCGATGCGCCAGCGGGGCGGGACCTCGCGGTTGTACCAGCTTTCGGCATCGACGCTGTCGACGCAGAAGAGCTGGAGCTCGCCACGGTCGATCTTGTCGGCGATGCAGGCGACCATGCCGCGCTCTTCAAACTCAAAGAAGCGGCCGCGGGAGCTGGGGAAGACGAGGAGAGGCACGCCGCCGTGCGCCCAGCCATTGTGGTAGGCGAGCAGCTCCATGTCGCGGCCAAGGCGCGGCGACCACCACTTGTGAAACTCACGATGCATTGGGCATGGGTCCAGTCCTGTTACTGTAGCAGCCGCCGGGTTTGCGGCAAGCGTATGTGACGGGCCCCAGGGTTGCCGCATCCTAGTCGCAGAGCATGCGTGCCGTGCGGAGCGGGATTGCCCCCGCCCACGATGACGCCCGTGGCCCTGCTGACCCGGGCTC